>CAZDJY010000114.1:0-1446 GCA_964505835.1 uncultured Zetaproteobacteria bacterium
GTTGCCCAAGAGAGAGAAATAGAGGATGGCGGTGCCGCATATCCAGTTGATGAGTCGGCGTGATTGCTGTCTCTGTGATGAGGCCAAAGTTGTGGTTGATAGCTTGAGCAAGGCAGGCTTCTGCAGCTGGGAAACGGTGGATGTGGATCGTGATAAAGGCCTGATGGTTCGTTATGGCATGGATGTTCCGGTGCTGCTTGTCGACGGGCGTGAAATATTCAGGCATCGGGTCAACGAGACCGAGCTCAAGGATTGTCTGCAACAGCTTGCCGGAGAGGTGGCAGCATGAATTATCGTTTTCCGCTTGCTGTTCTTGTATTGCTCGGTCTGGGGGCCGGCTTATATTTCAGCCTGCCGGAGGCGCCGGCCTCGGTGAAAGAGGGCAGCCCCAGCGTGGCCTTCTCTTTGCCGGATCTGAAAGGTGCTATGCACGGGCTGCCCAAGGGTGAAGTGACGCTACTGAATTTCTGGGCCACATGGTGTCCGCCATGCCGCAAGGAAATGCCTTCCATGGTCGAGATGCATAACAAGCTGGCAGCCAGGGGATTGAAAATTGTCGCTGTATCGGTGGATAAGAAGCGTTCCGATCTGGCAAACTTTGTGCGCGAGTTTCAGATTCCGTTTCAGGTGCTTCACGATGCCGACAGCACTGTGTCCCGTCGCTACGGGGTGTTTCGTTATCCGGAAACCTTCCTGATTGATCGCAATGGCAAGATTCGCCATCATCTGGTTGGCGGCATGGACTGGATGTCCGGATCCGTGCTGAAAACTGTGGAGGGGATGCTGAATGAGCCGGCCAACAACGGGCAGCAGGGATGAGAACAGGCGCTTAGCAGGCAAAGCCTCTATTCGGGATCAGATTGCATCACTGCGCGAAGAATTGCGCCAGCACAATTACCGCTACTATACTCTCGACGCCCCGAGCATCACCGATGCCGAATATGATCAGTTATTGCGCAGGCTCGAATGCCTTGAAGTGGAACTCGGCGAGCCCGTACCCGAAGATTCGCCGACACGTCAGGTTGGTGCCCCTCCCAGTCAAACCTTTACCGCGCGCCGCCATGGTGAACCATTGTTATCGCTGGCCAATGCTTTCTCGGATGAGGAGATCGAGGCCTTTGATGATCGCATCCGTGAGAGCCTGGGCCATTCCGACTTTTGCTATATCATCGAACCCAAGATCGACGGCCTGGCGGTTAACCTTCGCTATGAACGAGGCTCATTGACAATCGCAGCAACGCGAGGCGATGGGCGTGTGGGTGAGGATGTTACCGACAATATCCGCACCATTGCCGATATTCCCTGGCAACTGACAGCTGAAATAGAGGGTGTTGAAATCCCCGAAGTGCTGGAAGTGCGCGGTGAGGTATATATGTCCAGGGAAGCCTTCGCTGGGCTGAACGAGCGCCAGCAGGAAGCCGGTGAAAAACCCTTCGCCAATCCGCG
>CAZDJY010000114.1:1546-4129 GCA_964505835.1 uncultured Zetaproteobacteria bacterium
GACTTTGCTCTGCAACGGCGGCTGGGAGCAGTGGCGCGCTCACCACGCTGGGCTATTGCCCATAAATTTCCTGCCGAGGAAGTGGAGACGACGGTGCATCGCATCATCTGGCAGGTTGGTCGCACCGGGGTGATTACGCCGGTCGCTGATATGCAGCCGGTAGCCGTTGGCGGTGTCATGGTGTCACGTGCTACCCTGCACAATATTGAGGAGATGGCCCGCAAGCAGGTCTATGAGGGCTGCCGCGTACTGGTGCGCCGCGCCGGTGATGTGATTCCGGAAGTGGTGCGGGCGATTGATGTCGATGACGGACATGTGGATCCGGAGATTCCGAATACGTGTCCGGTGTGCGATGCGGCAGTGTTTCAACTGCAGGATGAAGTGGCGATTCGATGCAGCGGTGGGCTGTCATGCCCTGCTCAACTGAAGGAGCGTTTGCGTCATTTTGTCTCGCGATCGGCGATGGATATTGAGGGTATGGGCGAGAAGTTGATTGCCCGGCTCGTTGATGAAGGACTGCTGAATAGTATCGCGGGCATCTACGAGCTAGATTATAGACGAATGCTCGATTGGTCCGGCATGGGCGAAAAGAAGGTTAATAATCTTCGTGCTGCTCTGGATGCGAGTCGTAAGCGCCCGTTGGCGCGCTTCCTGTTTGCGCTCGGTATCCGGCATGTCGGGCAGGCCACTGCGGCAGCACTGGCTCAGCATTTCGGTACATTATCGGCTATCGCCGAAGCGGATGAAGAATCGCTGCTTGCTGTGCCCGATATCGGACCGGAAGTGGCAGCCAGTATTCGCAGCTTTTTCTCTGAGGCCCACAATGTGGAGGTGCTTGGACGTTTGTTTGCCGCAGGGGTGACGCCGCTGGAGGCTGAACAGGTACGCAGTGATCACGAATTGAATGGCAAGACGGTGGTATTGACCGGTAGTTTTACCCATTTACAGCGTCGTGCGGCGCAGGAGCAATTGCGGGCGTTGGGAGCCAAGCCGGTCGGCTCAGTATCGGCCAAAACGGATATTGTGGTTGCCGGTGAAAAGGCCGGTTCCAAATTAACCAAAGCGAGGGAGTTGGGTATTCAGGTTGTCGATGAAGGGCAATTGCTGGCCTGGCTGGGACTTACGCCGGAGGAAGATTAGTCGATCAGGCTATGTTTCGACGGGAATCAGGACTCAATGCCCAGCAGTTCCTTCAGTTGATGTTCATCCAGCAATTCGTCCAGCATGACTCCGGCCCAGGCATCCTCATCCGCCTCATCCTGAACCCAGACGATGGTGCCCTTGCCAAAGTCCAACGGTGTGGCCGGGCCGGCAGAAAGTATGGAGATACCAATGCGCTGGCCGATTTCCATGCTCACCGGGCGCGGACATAAAAAACTCAGACCCCCGCCAGATATGTCGCGGCACTGGCATTGCAACGTTGATTCGCTGCCATCAGCGTTGCGGGTGCTGATATGCAGCGGTGTTTGGCTGTCATGGCGGGGGCGCTGACGGCGTTCTTCCTGTATATTCATCTGGCGTGACCTCTTCTTCTGCCAATATAGTTCATCCTTGGGGCATGTAAAAGTCCATACCGGTTGCGAGCAAGTTGCTTGCCGAATTTCGTTTATCGTCCATATCCGGCATTCAGGGTGTATGTTTTGCTACAATATTTGCCATTTCAGTCTTGCATTGTAGCATTAGCACTCGTATAATAAGAGTGCTAAAAAAGGGCGATGGTTGAGCCTGAAGTAATTGAAACCAAGGATAATGGAGGTTGAACGTGCTTTTACCCGCAGTTGAAATGTCGAGTCTGTCACTCTTCATGCGTGATGTGCGCAAGATTCCGCGTTTGGATCGCGAGGAAGAAACGCGGCTGGCTCGTCTTTGGCGTGATCGCCAGGATCGTGAAGCGGCGCGTCAGCTCGTATTGTCGAATCTGTATGGCGTTGCAGCGATTGCCCGTGAATATCGTCATTTTGGCCTGCCGGAAATGGATTTGATTCAGGAAGGTACGCTGGGCCTGATGCATGCCGTGAAACGTTTCGATCCGGAGCGCGGATTCCGTTTGATGACCTATGCTTCATGGTGGGTGCGTGCCGCCATTCATGATTTTATCCTGCGCTCGTGGAGCATCGTCAAGCTGGGTACCAACAAGATTCAGCGCCGTATCTTTGCCGGGCTGCAAAAGGCCAGGAATGCTATTGCCGCACTTGACGGGCATCATGCCGACGAAGTGGCAGAAGAGTTTGGCATGAATGCTCACGAATATCAGGAAGCCGCCAATGCCTTTATCCAACGCGATGTGTCGTTGGATGTGGCGAGCGATGAGGGTGCTGCGATGGTGCATGCTTTGCCTGCGCCCGAGGCTTCTCCTGAAGAGATTGTGCTGGAGTCGAACTGGCAGGATCATCGCAAGTCCGTGCTATATTCGTCGATTAATCAATTGCCCGAGCGCGATAGAATTATCATTGAACGTCGTCACCTGTCTGAGGAACCGGCGACATTGAAGGATTTGTCCGAAGAGTTCGGCGTGTCGATTGAGCGCGTGCGTCAGCTCGAAGCTCGCGCCATGAAACGCCTGAAAGAATCAACGTTGAACTA
>CAZDJY010000115.1:0-4126 GCA_964505835.1 uncultured Zetaproteobacteria bacterium
CCGGGCGCTTGAGCAGCAGAATTTCCTGGGCGCCGTTAAACGCTGCGACAAGCGCGATATTTTGTTCATTCACGTTCATCGGATACAAGCTTATCTTTGTGGCAGGATCAAAGAAGGATAAACAAAAGGCAGCCGCTGTGTCCTTTGAAAAACAGTGCAGAGCCGCAACAGGGATATGCAATCACACTCAGGTTCTGTACTCGGCGTTGATGACGATGTAGTCGTGGGTCAGATCGCCGGTCCAGACGGTGGCCGCAGCACTGCCCAGCCCCAGGTCCACATGCAGTGTGAATTCGGGTTTGGCAAACACAGCCATGCCTGCTTCGTCGCGATAGTCGGGATGCAGTTCTCCGTTTTCAATAATCAGCACGTCATCCGCCGATAAGCCCACGCGGTTGCGGTCAATCTCTACACTCGTGTTTCCAATGGCACACAGAATGCGGCCCCAATTGGCATCGCTCCCTGCAAAGGCGGTTTTGACAAGCGGGGACACAGCGATGGCCCGGCCGATGGTGCGGGCATCCGCCTCACTGGCAGCACCGCGCACGTGAATGGTGACGAATTTCGATACTCCCTCGCCATCGCGCACGATCAGCTTGGCCAGTTCGATGCAGACCTTGGTTAATGCGCGCTCAAAATCCGAAGTGTCTTCCAGCGGCGCATGACCCAGGCCGATGCCGGAGGAAAGGACGTAGAGTGTGTCGTTCGTCGAAGTGTCCCCGTCCACGCTGATGGAGTTGAATGAACGATCGGCGGCGCGTTTCAGCATTGGCTGCAGCTGGGCGTGCGTCAGCGGCGCATCGGTGGCGATAAAGGCCAGCATGGTCGCCATATTCGGATGAATCATACCGGAACCCTTGCTGATGCCGGTAATCGTATATTCACCGACCTTTTTCGAAGTCCACTTGGCGAAGGTGTCGGTGGTGCGAATCGCGTCCGCCGCTGCTTGCCAGCCGTCAGAACTTAACGACTCGGCCGCCTCCTGCATGCCTGCGGTAACCCGTTCGATCGGAAACGGTGTGCCGATCACGCCGGTCGATGCGGACAGGGCTTGTTCGGCTGCACATCCGGCCGCATTGGCGCCCGCTTCGATCAGCTGCCGGGACCAGATACGTTCCATCTCACCGACTCCGGCATTGGCATTACCGGAATTAGCGACAATGCAGCGAATCTCCTCGCCGTGGCGCTCTACCGTCTGCTGGCCGAAATCGACACAGGCTGCGCGGAAGCGGTTTTGGGTGAATACACCTGCGGCGTGAGCGGGGACATCGCTCACAATCAGTGTCAGATCCTGGCGTTTACCTTTCAATTCGGGGGATTTTACCCCGCAGGAAGCCGTACCGACCCGGAAACCGGGGACGGAAAGCGGTGGCTGGAGCTTCGGCGGGTTGATCGCCATCAGGCTGCCTGTCGCCTGCCGTGACACTGCTTGTATTTTTTGCCTGATCCGCATGGACAGGGTTCATTGCGCCCGACCTTGGCATGCTCGCGCTTGTAGGTGTGTTGTGGCTCAGCCGCTTCCTGCTCTTCCCCGTGGCTGTAGACGACATTGGCCGTTTCCTGGGGCTGTTCCATTTCAACCGGTTGTTCGACCTGTACGCGGTGCAGGGCCAACATGGTTTCCTCTCGCACCTTGGTCAGCATGCCGGCGAACAGTTCGAAGGATTCGCGTTTGTATTCCTGAATCGGCTGCTTCTGGGCATAACCGCGCAGGCCGACGCTCTGGCGCAGGTGATCCATGGCCAGCAGATGTTCCTTCCAGTGATGATCCAGAATCTGAAGCAGTAGATATTTTTCGAAGCCCCGCATCTGCTCGGCACCCGTCATAGCTTCCTTTGCGGCCATATGCGTCTTCAGCGCCTCGGTCAGTTTGACGGTCATATCATCGGCGGTTTCAACTTCATCTGAAGTCAGCCATGTCTGCGGATCGGCATCCACACTCAGGCGTTCCTTCAACGCGGCAGCCATGGCTTCGAGATCCCAGTCTTCGATGTGCCCTTGCAGGAACTCGGCCGTCATGCGTTCGGCGAAGTCAGTCTGCATATCTTCGATGACATCGCTGACGTCCTCAGCTTCAAGCAATTCTCGGCGCTGAGAGTAGATCACATCGCGTTGCTGGTTCATGACATCGTCGTACTCGAGCAACTGTTTGCGGATGTCAAAGTTACGCCCTTCGACCTTTTTCTGCGAGTTTTCGATGGCCTTGGTAACCCATGGATGTTCGATGGCCTCACCCTTCTCGAAGCCCATGCGGGTGAGCATGGACTGCATCTTTTCGCCGCCGAAGATGCGCATTAAATCATCCTCAAGCGACAGGTAGAAACGGGTCAGGCCCGGATCGCCCTGTCGACCGGAACGGCCGCGCAGCTGGTTGTCAATGCGGCGGGATTCGTGGCGTTCGGTGCCGACAATATGCAGGCCGCCGGCTTCTACCACCTCGATATGCTCGGCCTGACAGGCAGTTTTAATCTCAGCGCTTTTTAGCTCGCGGTCAGCAGCCGACAGTTTCCCGGGCAACTGACTGATCAGCAAATCCGGATTGCCGCCGAGCATGATGTCGGTACCGCGACCAGCCATGTTGGTGGCGATGGTGACGGCATGCTTTCGACCTGCCTGGGCAACGATCTCGGCCTCGCGTTCATGCTGTTTGGCGTTAAGCACTTCATGTTTGATGTCGAGCTTCTTCAATTGCTCGGACAGGTATTCGGATTTCTCGATTGAGATTGTGCCGACAAGAATCGGTGCACCGGTTTTATGGGTGGCGGCAATATCGCGAGCGATGGCATCGTATTTATCTTCCGCATCACGATAGATTACGTCGGGCATATCCTTGCGGATCATAGGCCGGTTGGTCGGCACGATAACCACTTCCAGATCGTAAATCTTCTGGAATTCCTCAGCCTCGGTATCCGCCGTACCGGTCATACCGGCCAGCTTGTTGTACATGCGGAAATAATTCTGGAAGGTGATCGATGCCAGTGTCTGGTTTTCCGGCTGTACGGTGACGCCTTCCTTGGCCTCAAGCGCTTGATGCTGGCCATCGGAATAACGGCGACCCGGCATCATACGGCCGGTGAACTCATCGATGATGATCACTTCGTCATTGCGTACGATGTAATCGACTTCGCGGGTGAACAGGGTGTTGGCTCGCAGGCCCTGAGTAGCGGCATGCAGGAGGCTGATATTCTCCGGGTCGTACAGGTTGCCGGTTTTAAGCAAGTCCGCATCGCGAAACAGTTGTTCGATATGTTCCATGCCGGTTTCGGTATAGGAAACCGCCTTGTCCTTTTCATCCTTATCGTAATCGGACGGATCCAGTTGCTTGATCAGCTTATCGGCCTGTGAATATAGTTCGGTGGCCTGCTCGGCCGGACCGGAAATAATCAGCGGGGTTCTGGCTTCATCGATCAGGATCGAGTCCACCTCATCGACAATGGCGAAGTTGTGGCCGCGTTGAACCAGCTCCTCGCTGGCAAAGGCCATATTATCGCGCAGGTAATCAAAGCCGAATTCATTGTTGGTGCCGTAGGTGATGTCAGCTGCATAAGCGGCGCGCCGCTCATCATTGGAGATGCCGTGCACGATCACACCGGTGGACAGGCCGAGGAAACCGTACAGCTGCCCCATCTGCTCGGCATCGCGGCTAGCCAGATAATCATTAACGGTTACCACATGCGCTCCCTTTCCGCTAAGAGCATTCAGGTACACGGCCAACGTGGCGGTCAGGGTTTTACCTTCACCGGTTTTCATCTCGGCGATCTTGCCCTGATGCAGGATCAGGCCACCGATCAGCTGGGCATCGAAATGGCGCATGCCGAGCACGCGATTCGAGGCTTCGCGCACCACGGCGAAGGCTTCGGGAAGAATGTCATCGAGGCTTTCACCATCATTCAGACGCTGGCGAAATTCATCGGTTTTGCCGGCCAGAACTTCATCAGACAGCTCCTGGATACCTGCTTCCTGCGCATTGATCTGGTCGGCGAGCGGCCATAACTGCTTTAGAATGCGCTCGTTGCGGCTGCCGAACAGCTTGGTGAGGAAATTGAACATGGGTGGGTTCTCCGATTAAGGGGGCAAAATGGTCGCGCAAGCTAGCACGGCCTTGCATTCCTACCAAGGCGGGAAA
>CAZDJY010000116.1:0-4112 GCA_964505835.1 uncultured Zetaproteobacteria bacterium
GCGCATGAGTGCAACCTTTTTACAACAACTGATCGACGGACTGGCCGCACTGATGCTGCTGGTATCCTTCGCGCTGCTGGCCCAGCACCGCATGCTCTCCGTACTGAACTGGTTTGCGGCTCAGGGTGTGCTGCTCGCTGCAACGGCCGCCGTCGTCGCTTACGGAACCGGCAACCACGAACTTTATCTCTCAGCCGTCATGACCTTTGCCCTCAAGGGGCTTTTACTGCCGTGGCTGCTGTGGCGGGTCATCATGCGGCTGCACGTGCATCGCGAGGTCGAGCCGCTGATGAATACGCCGTTGACCATGCTCATTGCACTGGGCCTGACGCTGTTCGCCTTTCATATCATTCAGCCGATTGAGAAGATTTCCGAGCTTCTGACACGTGATTCGATGGCCATCGCCACCGCCTGCGTCCTGCTTGGCATGTTGATGATGATTACCCGACGCAAAGCCATCACGCAGGTGATCGGCTTTCTGGCCGTCGAGAACTCGCTGTTCTTTGCAGCCATCGGCTCGACCAACGGCATGCCGCTGGTCGTCGAAATCGGCATCGCCTTCGATGTGCTGATTGCAGCACTCATCTTCGGTCTGTTCTTCTTCCAGATTCGCGACACCTTCGAATCGCTGGAAGTCGATTCGATGAACGCGCACCTGATCGACGAGGACGAACAATGACCTGGTTTCTCGCCACCCTCGCCTCACCGCTGATCGGCGGCCTGATGCTGGCCGTGCTGAAAAGCCCGGCATTGGCGGCGCGGCTCAATGTTGCGACCGGTGCCGCCACCTTTGCCTTCAGCCTGCTGCTGGCAGTCAACGTGCTTCATCAACAAAGCTTTACCGCCTTCAATGGCTGGTTCCAGCTTGATGCCTATAATGTCTTCCTGATTGCGCTGACGGCATTTGTCGGTATGACGACGACGATTTTCTCCGGCCCCTACATGCGCCACGAACTCGAACGCGGCAGGGTCAGTGAAAACCGTCTGCGCCTGTATCACAGCATGTTCCAGTTGTTTCAGTTCGGCATGCTGCTCGGCTTTACGACCAACAATATCGGCGTGCTCTGGGTCAGCCTGGAACTGGCCACTCTGGCTACCGTGCTGCTCGTATCACTGTATCGCACCCCGGCCTCGATCGCCGCAGCCTGGAAATATTTCATCCTGTGCGGCATGGGCATCGCGCTGGCTTTGTTCGGCACGGTGCTGGTATTTTTCACCGCATCCAGCGTGCTCGGCCACGGCAACGAAGCGCTTAGCTGGACCCTGCTTTATGCAAACGCAACCCGACTCGATCCTGCCGTGATGACGATTGCCTTCTGCTTTCTGATGGTCGGCTACGGCACCAAGGTGGGGCTTGCGCCAATGCATGCATGGCTTCCCGATGCTCACGGTGAAGGTCCGACGCCGGTATCGGCCGTACTCTCCGGCCTGCTGCTCAATCTGGCTTTGTACGCGCTCGTGCGTCTGAAGATGCTGGTGGACGGTGCTACGGGTTCGGAAATGGCCGGGCATATTATGATGGGTTTCGGCCTGCTGTCGCTCTTCGTTGCGGCGTTTTCATTGCACAAGCAGCGCGACATCAAGCGCATGTTTTCATTCTCATCCATCGAGCACATGGGCCTGATGACCTTTGCCTTCGGTATCGGCACACAATTATCCTGCTTTGCAGCCCTGTTGCACATGACCGTGCATTCGCTGGTCAAGTCCGGCATCTTCTTCACCGTCGGCCATGCAGCACAGGCCATGGGCACCCAGAAGATGGCCGAAATTCGCGGCCTGATTCATCACCATCCGGGGATTGGCTGGGGCCTGTTGATCGGTACGGCGGCCATTGCCGGCTTCCCGCCGTTCGGCGTATTCACCAGCGAGTTCCTGCTGTTTTCGGCAACGCTCGACACCCATCCGTGGACGGCGGCGTTGCTGTTGTTGGGGCTTTTGATCGCCATGGCCGGTCTGTTTCGTTTTGTGCAACCCATGGTTTTCGGCCAGCCCGCCGAACAGGCCGTGCCCGTGCATGTCAACATGAAGCCTGTGTACATCCATTTCACTCTGGCGCTGGCACTCGGCCTCGCCATTCCGGAGTTTCTAGCCAGCTGGTATGAACAGGCGGCCGGCCTTATCGTGACGCTGCCCAATGCAGCGGGAATCGTTTCGGAATCCGTCACCCTGATTCCTGTGGGGTCAGGCTCATGAAGCACCTGGTCAACACATGGTTCGCCGAGCGCCTCGCCGACAACGGCGTGTACACAACCTACCTTGAGGATCACCATCCCATGCACATGCCCTGCCTTGCAATCCGGCTGCTGGACTGGGCACATGCGGCCGAAGAGGCCAGACGTCTGGATATGCGCCTTGTGGCTGTATGGGCGGCTGAATCCGGAGCGCACGATGAGGATGAAGGGCTGTATGCCTACATGGCCTTCGCCCATCCGGAGCATCGCCACGCGCTTTTGCGCACGCCGCTGCGCATCAATGAACCGATTCTGCACTCTATTGCCGGGCATTATATCGCTGCCAGCCGCATGGAACGGCATATGCGGGACTTTTTCGGCATCGGCTTCAGGGATGATCCGGACGAACGCCCGTGGATTAAACATGAACACTGGCCAGAGGATATGCACCCGCTAAAAAAAGACTTTGCCCACGATACTTCGATGGGCCGGGATGGGCCGGACAACGCGCGCAGCTATGCCTATGTCGAAAGCGGCAGTGAAGGCATTTACGAAATTCCGGTAGGCCCTGTACATGCCGGCATCATTGAACCGGGGCATTTCCGCTTTTTGGCCGTCGGCGAACAGATTCTGAACATGGAAGAGCGATTCGGCTATGTTCACAAAGGTATTGAACGTGCCATGCATGGCCGCACTGCCGGCGAGGGAGTGAGACTGGCCGGACGCGTTTCAGGTGATTCGACCGTAGCCCATGCATGGGCGTTTGCTCAGGCCTGTGAATATGCGGCTTATCTCGATGTACCGCGTCGCGCCAGCTTTATCCGCGCCATCCTCTGCGAGCGCGAGCGCATCGCCAACCATATCGGCGACATCGGTGCTATATGCAATGATGCAGCATTCGCCTTCATGCATATGCAGATGCAGCGACTGCGCGAGGACATGGCGCGCATGCACGCAGATATCTTCGGCCACCGCCTGCTGATGAACCTGATTACTCCGGGCGGAGTGAACGTCGATCCGGATGCGGAAGCCATACGCAGGCTATCCGATCAGACCCGGGAAATTGCCGCCGAGGTCAAACGCCTGCGTACGATTTATGCTGATCACCCGTCGATTCAGGAACGCGTGATCGGCTCGGGTACCGTGTCGATTGATGATGCATGTGATATCGGCTTGCTTGGCTTCGCCGGTCGCGCCTCCGGCGATTACCCCGATGAGCGCATCGAAGAGGCCTATGCGCCCTACGATGAATTCGAGGTGAATATTGCTCAGGGAAAACTCGGCGATGTGGCCACGCGAGTCTGGGTACGCTTTGAAGAGGTTGCCGATTCGGCTCGCCTGATCGGTGAAATGTGCGAACGCCTGCCGGATGGGGCGGTTGCGGTGGAATGGACGCCGCCCGAGGCCGGGATGTCGGGCTTTGCCGCCATCGAGGGATGGCGCGGCGAAATCGCCTGCTGGGTGCGATTTGGCAAGGAAGGGCTAATTGATCGCTATTTCGTGCGCGACCCGTCGGTGATCAACTGGCTGGGACTGGAACTGGCTGTGCGCGAGGTGCCGGTGCCGGACTTCCCATTGAACAACAAATCCTTCAATTGCTCGTATTCGGGCAACGATCTGTGAGTCGAATATGCTGAGTATCCTCAAACAGATAGGCCGGGTCGGCACGGCCACAGAAACACTTCAGTCAAGCGATGCCTTCGAACACTGTGGCAGGGAACTGGAACAGGCGATCAAAAAACGATTCGCAGGGTCTCTCAGTATTCGTGCAGTCGATGCCGGCTCTTGCAACGGGTGCGAGCTGGAAATCCACGCTACCAACAATGCCTATTACGACATTGAACGATTCGGCATCCATTTTACCGCCAGCCCCCGTTTTGCAGACATGCTGCTGGTAACCGGCCCGGTATCGGTGAATATGAGAACAGCACTGGAAATGAC
>CAZDJY010000117.1:0-3958 GCA_964505835.1 uncultured Zetaproteobacteria bacterium
AATCAGCCATGGAAAACAAGCTACTGCTATGGATGCTGGCCGGCATTGTTGGCGGCGGTGTCAGCGGTTACGTCTGGGGCGAAGCGATGCAATCGGTAGCCTGGCTTGGCGAGCTGTTTCTGACGGCGTTGAAGATGATGATCGTACCTCTGGTGGCAGCTAGTGTGATCACCGGCGTGGCTGGCCTCGGGGATGTACGTAAGCTGGGCCGGCTCGGCGGTTATTCGGTAGCCTATTATGCCTGTACCACTTTTCTCGCGGTTTCAATCGGCCTGATCATGGCCAATCTGTGGCAGCCGGGCGTTGGGGTGTCGCTGAGCGATGGCCTGGCAGCGCCGCAACCGAAGGTCGGTGATGTCGGTTTGACCGATTTGATTCTGTCGCTGGTGCATCCGAACATCATTGGCGCAGCGGCGGATATGAAGCTGTTGCCGATCATTGTCTTCTGTATTGCTTTTGCCGCGGCCTTATCAACGCTCGGTGAACGCGGAGCGCCGGTGGTGCGTTTCTTTGATGGCTTAAACGAAGCGATGATGCGGCTTGTGGAGTGGGTGATGCTGTTTGCCCCGATCGGCGTATTTGCGCTGATTGCGTCCAAGCTAGGGGCTGCAGGTGGGGGTGAGGCCTTCTTCGCTCAGCTGGCCGGCCTGGCAAAATATGCGCTGGCGGTGATTTCGGGCTTACTGACGCATGCGTTGGCTCTGAGCCTGATCCTGTTGCTGCTGGCCCGACGTTCGATCATCGACTACCTGAAACATATGGCTGCGGCATTGATGACTGCATTTTCCACTGCTTCATCAAGCGCCACCCTGCCGATGACCCTGGAGGGGGTGAAGAATGCCGATGTGCCGGAGAATGCACGGCGCTTCGTGTTGCCTCTCGGGGCGACGATCAACATGGATGGCACGGCATTGTATGAAGCGGTGGCGGTGTTGTTTATTGCCCAGGCCTACGGCCTGGATCTTGGCTTCGGACAACAGATGGTTGTGTTGCTGACTGCCACGATGGCAGCCATTGGTGCGGCAGGTATTCCTGAAGCCGGACTGGTAACTATGGTGATAGTGTTGGAAGCCGTCGGTTTGCCATTGGAGGGGATCGGCCTGATTCTGGCTATTGACTGGTTTCTGGATCGCTGTCGCACAACCATCAATGTCTACGGCGATTCTGTTGGTGCAGCTGTGGTGGGCAGGATGACAGGGCGGCATACATGATATTCAAGGGTGCCGTCTGCGCGGGGTGTTGGCTGGAGAGGCTGTGCAACAGCCGGTTTTTAGCTAACGGGGCAGTGAAATAAAGGTTTGCATGCCTGCGAGGCTGTCGCTATTGTTCGCCGCCCTATAACAAGGAAAGATAAATAAGAGGTAACAACGTACATGTCTTTGGCGCTGGAAGAAAAGAATACAGTAATTGAAAAATTTCGTCGTACAGAAGGCGATACAGGTTCTCCTGAAGTGCAGGTGGCCCTGCTGACCGAGCGTATTAATCAGCTCGGTAGTCATTTCAAGGATCATCACAAGGATCATCATTCCCGCCGCGGCCTTTTGAAGATGGTTGGCCGGCGTCGCAACCTTTTGAACTATCTGAAAAACAAGGATTTCGGGCGTTATCGCACCCTCATTGAAAGTCTGGGTCTGCGTCGCTAAATAGTTTCCGGCGGCCCTGAAAAGGGCCGCCTTTTTTCTTTTTGTCGCTTTGCAACCACGCCAGGGACATGCGCGAAAAAAGAGGATAATACTATGTTTAACGTAAAAACAGCGTCTGCCAATGTGGGTGGCCGCACTATTTCATTCGAAACAGGACGCGTTGCGCGTCAGGCCGGCGGCTCCGTACTGGCACAGGTTGATGACGTCGTTGTGCACGTCGCAGCCACGGCTGCCAAGCAGCCGCTTCAGGGCGTGGATTTCATGCCTCTGACCGTTCACTATCAGGAAAAAACATATGCTGCCGGTCGTTTTCTCGGTGGTTTCTTCAAACGTGAAGGCCGCCCGTCTGAAAAGGAAACCCTGACCAGCCGTCTGATCGATCGTCCGATTCGCCCGCTGTTCCCGAAAGGCTATTTCCATGAGACTCAGGTCATTGCCACTGTCATTTCTGCAGATGAGCAGACCAATCCCGATATTGTCGCCATCAACGGCGTGTCTGCAGCACTGGCTATTTCCGATATTCCGTTTGCCGAGCCGATTGCTGCATCCCGTGTGGCTCTGATCGATGGTGAATTTGTACTCAACCCATCCTATGAACAGGTGGAAGCATCTGACCTGGATCTGATCGTTGCCGGTACTCGCGATGCGGTGCTGATGATTGAATCCGAAGCCAATGAGCTTTCCGAAGAGCAGATGATCAATGCTATTATTTTCGGTCAGGAAGGCTATCAGCCGATTCTTGATGCCATTGAGGAACTGGTCAAAACAGCGGGGAAAGAAAAATTACAGGTTGCACTGGCAGGTAATGCCGATGTACAGGAAGCTGTGGCTGCAGCTTTTGAAGCCGATGTGCGTGATGCTTATTCCGTAATAGATAAATCGGCTCGTGCCGCCAAGATCGAAGCCTTTCGCGCCGCAGCCCAGGAAAAGCTGGCTGGCACAGAGGATGCACCGGGTCAGTTTTCTTCCAACGACGTGTCCTCGGCCATGAAGAACCTTGAAAAGAACGTGGTACGTCGTTCTATTATCGATGGCAATCCGCGCATCGATGGCCGCGCTACCAATCAGGTTCGTGCCATTGATTGTCAGGTTGGGGTTCTGCCTCGCACGCATGGTTCTGCGCTGTTTACCCGTGGTGAGACTCAGGCGCTGGTCACGATCACCCTGGGTACTGAATCCGATATGCAGATGACCGAATCTCTGGAAGGCGTGGCCAAGCAGCGCTTCATGCTGCACTATAACTTTCCGCCGTATTCCGTTGGTGAAGCACGTCGCATGGGCCCTCCGGGGCGCCGTGAAATTGGTCACGGCCGTCTGGCCCGGCGCGGTGTTGAAGCAACGCTGCCGACACTGGAACATTTCGGTTACGCCATTCGTGCGGTATCAGAGATTACCGAATCCAACGGCTCTTCGTCGATGGCTTCTGTTTGCGGCACCTCGCTGGCGCTGATGGATGCCGGTGTGCCGGTGAAGGCTCCGGTGGCCGGTGTGGCCATGGGCCTGATTCTTGAAAAAGACGGTTATGCCGTCCTGACGGATATCCTCGGTGATGAGGATCATCTCGGCGATATGGATTTCAAGGTGGCCGGTACCCGTAAAGGCGTGACCACCTTGCAGCTGGACATCAAAATCGGCGGGCTGACCCGTGAGATTATGAAGGAAGCTCTTGCACAGGCCCACGAAGGGCGCATCCATATCCTTGATGAAATGGCCAAGTGCATTGAAGCCCCACGCGGCAGCATCGCAGATCATGCCCCACGTATGTTCACCATGAAGATCAAGACAGACAAGATCCGCGAAGTGATCGGTGCCGGCGGCAAGGTGATTCGCGGTATCGTTGAAGAAACCGGTGCCAAGATTGATCTTGAAGATGATGGAACCGTGAAGATCTTTGCGATCACCGGCGATGCAGGCGAAGCTGCGAAGAAGATGATCGAGGATATCGTTGCCGAGGTTGAAGTTGGTGCGGTGTATACGGGCAAGGTCGTCAAGATCATGGACTTCGGCGCATTCGTTCGCGTCATTGGCGGAACCGACGGGCTGGTTCATATTTCCCAGATTGCCAACCATCGTGTCGAGAAGGTGTCCGACGAGTTGAAGGAAGGTCAGGAAGTTCGCGTTAAGGTTCTTGATGTCGATCGTCAGGGCAAGATTCGTCTGTCCATGAAAGCGCTGCTCGAGGAAAAAACCGAGAGCTGATGCAGACACATACAACTGTGCGTAAAGAGGTGGGCGAATGCCCGCCTCTTTTGCGTTCGGAGCAGGAATGATGACTTCGCAAGAAGTCATCATCGCACCCATGGACGGGTGCGCAA
>CAZDJY010000118.1:0-3955 GCA_964505835.1 uncultured Zetaproteobacteria bacterium
AGACCGCCGTAGATAGCCCGTCACGCAAACAGGAGCGTCGCAATCGGGCGGAACTACGCAAAGCCATGCAGCCTCTGCGTAAACGAATTAAATCCCTTGAAGGCGAACTGGAAAAGCTGCAGCGGGAAAAAGAAGCTCTCGATGCCCAGCTGGCCGACCCTGAATTGTACAGTCCTGCCCGCAATGAGGATCAGAAGAGCCTTGGCCGGAAAAGTACGGAAACCATCGCCCGTATCGATCAGATCGAGGCCGAATGGCTGGAGGCTTGTGAAGCGCTGGAGCAAGCGGAAGCTGCGGATTAGTCTGCTTTACACCTTCAACAGACTCTTCGCTGCCAGGATACACCTCCGGATATTCCACTCTCAAAGTTCTTGCCATTATGCCAACATATCATCAATTGTTGGATTGCAAGACCCCTAATGTGTGCTGTTCAACCCGCATCCATGAATAAAGCGGATTAATAAACATATTTGGTTTGTAGAAAGAAAAAGTTCGCATCGCGGCTGGTGCCGGTCTGCTCAATGTATGAGCCGGCAAAGAAGTGACTGTAACCGAGCAAAGTGGATATATGCCATGCTTTAAACGCTGTAGCTAGTGTGAAATCAATTTCGCTACCCACGTAGGATGACACAGGCCCGGCCGCGCGCCTGATGGCGCCGCCGCCAGCATTATACCATGCATCCGTGCCGGATTTGGCCAGCCAGAATCCTTGATAGGCCAATCTGAATTTATTGGTCTCATTGGCTTTCCATGTCAGCACTGATTCACCGTTTTGGATATTCTGCAATGAAAACAAATCCATATAACCATAATAGGCATGATTCAATGGATATAGATTATCGAAAGTCTGATGTTTGCCATCCAGCGGATTGCTATCGCCGCTGCCGTAATTATAGGCTACGCCAAGATGCCAGTCCGGCCAGAGCGTCCGTCCGCCCCCGAAGTGGGCAGCATAGGCGCGATGACGTAAAAATCCGAAGCTGCCGGTTTGCAGCATGGCTTCGCCATCGGCATTCCATGCGCCATTTTTGTAGTCGAAACGCAGGCCCGTGGTATGCACTCGATCACCAGCGCGGGTGTTGCGGCGCAACAGATAATAGAGCTCCATGCGCGTGTCCCGAAGGGACAGCTTATCGGTTAAATAACTACCGTAAAACTGGCTATCGAACATCCGGTTGCCGGTCGGAGCATGCGAATTGAAGGCCCGGGGTCTGACCGCCACAAGATGCGAAGCAAACACATCGACGATGCGACCCTTGCCACCTAATCGTTGGCTCAGACGAACCCCATCCCAGACGCGCGCTGTGTTCACCCATTCCAGCGATGCAACCAGTCGCTGCGCACCCAGATTCAGTTTCTGACGCCCTGCCCTTAGCCTGGCGCCGAAATCATGACCCCAGCCCACGTCCAGATAAGCCTGATGCAAATCGAAACGGTCAGCAAAAATATTGGCTGATTTGGCATCATTGACAGTATTGCGCAAAAAAGCGCTGTTCACGCGTGAATCCTGCCCCTCAACATACAAGCCCCAATGATCGCCCTGATGAATATTCAGATGAAGCCGTAGTTGCGAGAGCAGATAGTCCTGCGGATCAACCGCGCCCGGCTTGCCGAGCGCAAATCCCTGTTTCCATTCATAACGCAAACGCAGGCTGCCTCCGGCATCCCATACAACATCCTGAGAAAGCGACGGCGTAGGTTCACGGGCGGCTGCAACGGCCGAATGTGGAAACATGCTCAGCACACAGCCAACTACCAACCATGTCAGCATGAATTTTGCCATTGTATTCCTCCTGTCAGTCAATTTGCGTAATCGGACACTAGTCATAAAGCAAAAAACGTTCCTCTTTCGTGGGAGGTATGCTGCGGAGATTTCAGCCAACGATTAACATGAAACAAACACCATGCGCGTTAGGGCAATCGTATTAAAAAGCCGTTAGCCATTCATCCCTATTATTATACCCTCACAATATCGTCATTTCCGAAGGTTGCATCGGAAATCCATGATTACAGGTGGTTCCGCATCACAAACATTCGGGGAGAAGGTGAATGCCGTCTGTGGCAGAGAAGCCGCCCGGGGTATAACACACTATTGAACAGCTTTAATTGTGGCGGTCATGCCATCGTGCAGCAAACAACGAATCTCATAAATGCCGGGTTTGTCCAGTTTGAACGTGTAGGACGTATCCGGTTTATCGATATGATCCTTGAGCGCAATTTTGCCAAGGCCGCCACCGGCAAGCTGCTCTGTGACACGTGATTTATGTTCAAACGGATCCTTGTTGGTAAGACGAATCGGCTGACCGACATGCACAACCTGTTCTTCCGGCGTATATTCAATATCCTCTTCCGTGATAGTCGGCGTATCATCGTGCGCCATTGCAACCGGTATGGATACAAGCAATGCACCTGCGGCATATAGTGCTGTAGCTATCAGGCGAAATTTCATCGTAGCCTCCTTGGCAATGTGCTGTTATGGAAAAAAACCGGCCACTGGAGAGGATTGAGGAGAGATGGGAACTCCAGTGGCCGGTTAGTTTTATGGATAAGCCTGCCTTGCGGCTAAGCTTTAGCGGTGGCCGACCCGGTATTTGACGTTGCCGAACATGACATGGAAGAACGGCTGACCAAACATCTTGCCCTCGGCCATCTGCTCCTGCACATGTTTTTTCGTTTTCATCATCAACGCCTTGGTCGCCATCAGCTTGGGCATCATCATCTTCTGTTTCTCGGGCGGCATTTTCTCGACCATCGCCTTGATTTTCATCATCCGTTTCTTGATTTCAGGGAACGGAATGTAGCCGGAGCGCAACGGCGCCATCACCGGCCCTTTCGGACTAGCCTTGTACGGCGGCACCATCAAATGCAATACCACGCCTTCGCCCCGCACATCGCCATCCTTGCCGAGTTTCCAGTGTTTGCCGCGCACGCCTTCGGTGACCATCATATGCACGATCTGATTCGGATTGGTCAGGCGTCCATCGACATAGATATCGCCAATACCCCAGAACGTGGCATAGGTGTACATGGTTGGCATCAGCGATGTGCCGATTCCAGTGCCGCCATGCATCATATGGTCGGTCACAACGCCGCCGAACGACGGATAACCAAAGCCGTGCGGCATGGGTTTCTTCACCACGACTTTATAGCTGTGCATCTTGTCGGGTGAATCGAATGTGGCCACGAAATTAATCTTGTCTTTGGTGGTAGCGCCATCAATAGCCGTGAGGTCGGTAATATTCATGTGTAAATCGCCAATACCAATGGCCCGCCAGTCGGAGAACGGCGTAGCATGATCGACAATGGTGTATTTACCGCCTGCGGACTGGCGCATGTTCGGTGCAATGCCGATCAAAGGAAATGGCGCCTGATTCCACATGGCAGGATGATCTGGCGTGCCAAATACAGCCGGATCCAGAGCACGCGGGCCGGGCAAGACCCACTGTGTTGCGCCCTTGGTCTGGCTGGCCGTGACCGTGACAGCTCCACCCCATCGATCAGGCGGATTTGGATTCATGGCATGGGCTTTGGTATACGCGAACAAACCGACATGCGGCAGCGGTGTTGATGCTTTTTTCGCGATGCTAGCCGGTTTGGCAGCGTTATCATCGGAAGCAGAGTGTGACATCGGCATACTGCATGCGCCCAGCGTCAACAGCATGGCAGGCGCCAGACCCAACAGCATTCGTGATGCATCCCTTTTCATTTTATTATTCATAATGTCCTTCCTCGTATGCTTGTATTGTCATGACTGGCAATCCAGTCTAAAACTCAGTCGGAAGACAAAATGATTCATTACAAATTCATATGGATGATCACTGCTAATGGGAACCGATCCGTCATCCAGTTGCCACTCATAAATATTCCATTCGGAAGCTAAAGCGGTGCGTTGGTCTGTAAAAAAAGCCCGTTATTCAACCCGGGTTGCATTGATTCCGTTCAGCAGCGCCGGAAT
>CAZDJY010000119.1:0-3931 GCA_964505835.1 uncultured Zetaproteobacteria bacterium
TATTTAAGAAACTTCAAATAGGCCGGATTGTTGCTTTCGTTGATGTAGGGGTAGCCGAGGGAGTCGAGATAAGTCACGAATTCGGCATGCTCAGACTCTGGAACTTCGACGCCCGCCACAACGCGGCCGAAGGCGGCACCATGGTTGCGGTAATGAAACAGCGAAATATTCCATCGGCCGCCAGCACGGGTCAAAAACTCAAGCAGCGCCCCCGGACGTTCGGGAAATTCAAAACGGTATAGCACTTCATTCTCGACCAGTGGCGAATGGCCGCCAACCATATGGCGGATATGCAATTTGGCCAATTCGTTATCCTGCAGGGACAACACCGGCAGATCGGCTGCCTGCATCGCCTTCTGAATGGCATCGGTTTCTTCTTCATTTCGCGTGCTGATGCCGGCAAAGACATGCGCTTCATTGCGGCTGGAAAGGCGATAATTGAACTCGGTGATATTCCGATCGCCGATAATACGGCAGAATTCCAGAAATGCCCCCGGCCGTTCAGGGATGGTAACGGCAAACAGCGCCTCACGGCCTTCGCCCATCTCCGTGCGCTCGGCAACATGGCGCATGCGATCGAAGTTCATATTGGCGCCGCTGTTGATAGCTGCAAGAATCTGTCCGCGCACAGTATGCTGGCGCACATATTGTTTCATACCTGCCACACCAAGTGCGCCGGCTGGCTCGACGATGGTTCGGTTATCTTCGTATATATCCTTGATGGCAGCGCAGATTTCATCGGTATCGACAAGCAGAATGTCATCGACGAATCTGCGTACCAGATCAAACGTATGTTCACCGACTTTTTTGACCGCTACGCCATCGGCAAAGATGCCTACCTGATCCAGCGTCACGCGTTTCCCTGCTTTGATTGAATCATGCATGGCGGCGGAATCCACCGGTTCCACGCCAATGATTTTCGTGTTTGGCGAATGCTGTTTCAGATACACGGCCATGCCGGCAATCAGGCCGCCACCACCGATGGGGATGAATACCGCATCCAGATCGCCGGGCGTCTGGCGCAGCATTTCTTCGGCAATCGTACCCTGGCCTGCGATGACCAGCGGGTCGTCGTAGGGATGGACAAAGGTCATGCCATTTGCTTTGCATAAGGCTGCAGCATGATCCGAGGCATCGGAATAACTGTCGCCGAACAAGACGACATCCGCACCCATGCGCCTGACGGCTGATACCTTGATATCGGGGGTGGTGCGCGGCATGACGATGGTCGCCTTGATACCCAGCTTGTGGCTGGCCAGCGCCACACCCTGGGCATGATTGCCGGCCGATGCGCAGATCACGCCATGGGAACGCTCATCATCGCTGAGTTGGGCGATCTTGTTGTATGCACCGCGCAGCTTGAAAGAGAATACCGGCTGCAGATCTTCGCGTTTCAGCAGTACTTCATTGTGCAGACGGGCCGATAATTTGGGCGCAAGTTCAAGCGGCGATTCGATGGCGACGTCATAGACGCGTGCTTGTTCGATGGCGGCAAGGTATAAATCGGTCATGGGCGGCTTCTACCACGAAGGGGATAAGGATTCGAGTGTGAACATCACGGTGACCAAGCATATGGATCGGGGACTGGCCTATGGCGAGGCATGCTTTGAGACCGTTCGCGTGCTCGCAGGCAAGGTATTTGAATGGCAGGCCCATGCACGCCGCCTGCAGCTGGGGCTGGCAGCCTTCGGGCTGCATTTGTCCGCGGGGCAGTTGGAGGAGATTCATCGAAGAAGCCTCGATGAGGCCGACGCACTCGGCGATGATGTGATGCTTCGAATCACGGTGAGTGGCGGGGAGGCTGAATGGGGGCTGTTGAATCATGCAGAAGAACCGCTTGTTCACCTGCAATGCCTGTCGATGCATCAGCACCCATCCCGACCAGGGGCTCTTGAGCTTCTGCCCTGGCCTTTTCCTCCTAAATTGAGGCCGGCAAAATTTACGGCTGATTATGCCGAGACCCTGCGGGTATTGCATGGCAGGTCGGATGCCGATGTGTTGTTTGCGTATGAAGACCGGCTGCTTGGAGGCGCGACTGCCAATGTGCTGCTTTATCGCGATGGCCGATGGTGGTCTCCGGATGGCCCGGGTGTGTTGCACGGCGTGGTGCGCGACTTTCTGGTCACGGCTGGCAAGGTGAGCCTGAGCTTGTGTCCGGTGCAATGGTTGCAGGATGCTGAGGCGGTCGTGTTGAGCAATAGCGGTTTGTTTTTGCAACCGGTCGCCAGCATTGAGTCTGGAGCGGCTGATAAAAAGCAATTCGATAGCGGGCATGAAGCCATAGCACAGCTGGCAGAGGCCCTGCGCGGGCAGCCCGGCGTACCGAAGGATTTAATGCCTTGAAAGCTTATGTGAAACACAGTCTGATCATTGCACTGTTGCTGGCCGTCGTTGCTCTCGCGGCAGCGGCGGGTTGGCTGTATGTCATGGTGCATGCCGAAAGCCGGCCTGCCGAGGCTGTCGAGCTATCCATCCCGCGTGGCGCTTCTTCCGTCAGAATTGCCGAGCTGCTGGCGCATCAGCACGTCATCGAATCAGCTTTTGTGTTTCGTCTTTATGTTCGCCTAACCGGAAACGCTTCCCGGCTGCGCAGCGGCTATTACCGCTTTGCAGATGCCGCTTCACTGCAACAGGTTGTCGGGCGGCTGGTTCGCGGCGATGTGCTGGCGTTTCAGGTGACCGTGCCTGAAGGGCTCAGAACCGATGAGGTGCTGACCGTGCTGGCTGAGCAGACGGGGGTGCCGTTGGTTCGCTGGCAGCAGGCATTGCATCGATTAATGCCGGATGAGCCGGAGGGAAGATTGTTGCCGGAAACCTATCAGTATACCAAACCCGTGGATCCGCTAAGTCTGCTCAGGGCAATGTGGCGCGCCCAGCAGAAGGTGCTTGACGGCCTTACGGACGTTGAGGCGGAACGGGAGCGACTGAGGATCATGGCTTCCATCATTGAGAAGGAAACGGCGCTGGCCGAAGAGCGCCCCATCGTTGCTGCGGTGATACGCAATCGTTTGCAGCGCAATATGCGGTTGCAGATGGATCCGACGGTCATCTACGGCATCTGGAAAATACGAGGTGTTTTCTCCGGCAATATCCGTCGTCGGGATCTGTCCAGCGATACCCCGTGGAATACATATACAAGAGGAGGCCTGCCGCCTACGCCCATCGGTAATCCCGGTGCTGATTCTCTGAGAGCAGCTGCACACCCGGCAGATTCCGATGCATTGTATTTTGTTGCCAATGGTAAAGGCGGACATGTGTTTGCCTCTACATTGACTGAGCATCAGGCCAATGTGAGACGCTGGGTGCGTATGGAGAGGAAACAGAATCAGCTCAGAGAGAAGCAAAAGCATGCAAAGTAGTGAGGTGTTGATTGTCGAGGTTGCTCTGCCCGCCCGGCAGGTGGTTTTTTTCCAAGGCCTGTTGCAGGGTGAGGATGGACTGGCGGTGATGCGCTGTTTTGATCCGCAGCATATCAAACAGCAGCTATGGACCACGGTGGCTCAGCGGGAGGCATTGATGGACTGGTTGGCGAGCCTGCCTGAGCGCATCGGGCTTGAGGTATTGGACGAATGGATTTGGCGGGCAGGGGACAGGCGCACGGCATGAAGCAGGGACACTTTATCAGTTTTGAAGGTATTGACGGCTGCGGTAAGAGTACGCAGCTGGATATGACAAGGCAGTGGCTTGAGTCCAGAGGTCTGGAGATCGTGGCAACGCGTGAGCCGGGCGATACGCCGATTGGCCGCGAGATTCGGGCTCTGTTGCTGGATGGTCGCTTTGTTCCTTGCGCCGAGACCGAGTTGTTGCTGTTTCTGGCGGATCGGGCCCAGCATGTGCGAGAGATGATCCTGCCGGCATTGGAGCGCGGAGCGTGGGTGTTGTGCGACCGTTTCAGTGATTCGACACTTGCCTACCAGCTGGCTGCAAGGCG
>CAZDJY010000120.1:0-3890 GCA_964505835.1 uncultured Zetaproteobacteria bacterium
GGCATAGCCTTATGGATGGCGCTCTGGTGGATCTCTGAATGTGTACCGCTGGCACTCACAGCCATGATCCCTCTGGTAGCCTTTCCTTTGTTCGGCGTGACAACCGGCAAGGAAATCGCACCTCGCTACGTCAATTCAATCATTTTTCTGTTTCTCGGTGGGTTCATGATTGCCCAGGCCATGGAAAACACCGGCCTGCACAAGCGCATTGCGCTGAATATGCTGGCCCGGATGCATGCCAGCCCATTGCAGTTGGCAATCGGTTTCTCGCTGGCAACGGCATTCCTTTCCATGTGGATATCCAATACCGCCACCACCATGCTGATGGTGACCATTGCTCTGCCCATCCTGCACCGGCTGATGGAAGAGCACGGCGAGGAACTCATCGCACCCATGGCGGCGAGTTTCCTGCTTGTGATCGCTTATTCCGCCAATATCGGAGGTATGGGTACCCCGGTCGGTACGGCCCCGAATCTTGTATTTCTTGAAAACATGCGCGTGGCAGCCCCGGCCATGACCCCTTCATTTCTACAATGGATGATGGTCGGCATCCCGATGGTTGTTATCGGACTGGTCGTATTGTTCATATTTCTCGGTCCGGGTCTCGCCAGGCTCCCATGGAAAAGCACGGATGCTGAGGCTCTGGATCGAGCCGTGGACGAACTCGGGGCCATGAAGCGGGAAGAAAAGGCCGTGGCCTGGGTGCTTGGCCTGACGGCCCTGTTATGGATGAGCCGCAAAGGCATTCATGCCGAATCATTCAACCTGCCCGGCTGGGCCTCTTTGCTGCCACATAACGGCGTGGATGACGGTACTGTCGCCATGCTGATGGCCTCACTGCTCTTCCTGATCCGCAAACAGGATGGCAAAGGAATACTCCATACATCATCAATACGTCGCCTGCCCTGGGATATCGTATTGCTGCTGGGCGGCGGCTTTGCTCTGGCCTATGGCATGCAGCATTCCGGGCTATCCCTATGGCTGGGCGATCAGCTGGCCTTTCTTCAGGCCGCTCCCGTGCCACTGATGATGCTGGGCATTGCTCTGGCCATCACCTTCCTGACCGAGATAACCAGTAATACAGCAACCACTCAGGTTATGCTTCCGATTCTGGCAGCAGCAGCTCTTGCCAACAGCATTGATCCCCTGCTCATCCTGATTCCGGCTACTCTTTCAGCTTCATGCGCCTTTATGCTGCCAGTCGCTACTCCGCCAAATGCCATTATCTTCGGCTCCGGCCATGTGTCGATGCGAAAGATGGTTAAGACCGGCATTCGACTGAACCTGGCCATGGCCGTTGTGGTTGTGAGCGTGGTATATTTAATCAGGCCGCTATTGCCCGGAGGCTAGGCTAGCCCCAAAATGCAGCCGCTCACCATTCGATTTCAAGCCCTTCACGAGCCAGATCGATCTCACCAATATCAAATTTTCGCTGTCCAAGTGCTTCATTGAAGACCGCCTCAAGCGCTTCATCACTGCGCGTCGGTTCGTGATGAGTCAGATACAACTGCTGCACACCGGCAGATTCCGCCATCTGCATGCAGCTTTCAAAGGTGCCATGACCCCATCCCTGCTTGGCAGGATATTCGCTGGTGGTGTACGACGAATCAGCAACCAGCACATCCACACCTCTGATCTTTTCGAGAATATCACCATTCTTCTGATCTACCAGCGAGGCAAACATGGCAAACTCATCATCCTCGGGTGAATAGATATTGTACGAGGGTTCATGATCACCGGTGAAAAACATCGACTTGCCCCGACAATCGATCCGGTAACCAAAATTCACCACCGGATGATTCATCATCACCGGTGTAATCCGGACATCACCGATGCAGACGCTCTCCCCATCACGCAAGGATTGATAGTCGATGGCAGCATTGAGTTCGGACTCACGAATGGGAAAGAAGCGGTATTGCAGCTGCACACTTAGAATCTCTTCAATCGAGTTCTGCGTAATCGGGTCGTAGGCACCGTAGATCGTCACCTCATTGCCAGGCACAAACAGCGGAATAAAGAATGGTAATCCCTGGATGTGATCCCAATGCGAATGGGTGTTGAAAATATGCGCCTTGATCGGCATTTCGGCCAGCAGGGTTTGAGACAGGGGGAATATGCCTGTGCCGGCATCGAGGATAATCAGTTGGCCGTCATCGCTACGAATCTCCAGACAGGTCGTATTGCCTCCGTACCGCATCGTACCGGGGCCGGGCGATGGAATGGAGCCGCGCACCCCCCAGAATTTCAACTTCATATTTTATCCGCCCACATCATGATCACCTCACCATGTTCTGCATCGCTGATACTTCATCGGGAAGCCTGGCCATCTGGGCGGCCACATCCTGGACGTTGCAGCCCAGTCTTTGCTCCATGAAATCGGGAAATTCGTCGCCCACCGGGTTACCGCTGTGGCCCAACTGCATGAATTTCACGACATGGTTCGCTGCAGCAACGCTGATGATCATATCGGATGAATCGGCATGGCAATCCACATGACCGCGAATGCATTCAACCAGTGCTTCGGGTAATTGCCATGATTCGGCCAACATAGCACCGACCTCGGCATTGCTGAGCCCGATTGCCTCACGCTCCACCTCGGCAAGCGGTAACTGACGTTCTGCGGCATTGTTCAGGATATCGGCGTACGTCCGCGGCTCATACTGCACCAGCACTGCCTTGCCGAAGTCATGCAGCAAACCGGCAACAAAATGATCGGAGACATCGCGCAGCTGCATCTTTTCTCGCGCCAGATACTGTGCCACTGATGCTGTCGCCAGAGAGTGGGTTAAAAAACCGGCCATCGGCAATTCGGGAATACTGTTGCGCGGCAAGGCATCGACCGTGGCTATGCTGATCGCCAGATTCTTGACTGTATTCAGGCCCAGATAGACCAGAGCATGCTGGATTGATGCGATATTGCGCGATAAAGCAAAATAAGCCGAATTCACCAGCTTCAATAACTTCATCGTCATCACCGGGTCGCTCTCGATAACCTTGACCAGATCCTTCGGTGAACAATTAATATCCGAGGTCAGTGCCATCACCTGATGCACGCTCTCCGGAAAGGCAGGCATGGACTCGACCATGGCCGTCAGTCTGCTTTGAAAATCATCATGCATGGTTCCACTCATGCGTTCAATCAAGCAAGAAGCTTGCCGTGCTGAAAGTTTCTGTTGGCCGCTGCGACTGAAGGGACATCAAGCGCCCACTTGGCCTGTGTTAGGCTGAAATTGCAAAGCACCCGGCGCATGGCAGGATGGCCAAATGATCGAACCGACCCACAATCCGCAGACCTGGCTACAGGAACATGGCGACTATTTGTACCGCTATGCCATGTCGCGCCTGCATAACGAGGAACTGGCCGCCGATATGTTGCAGGAGACCCTGTTGGCAGCATGGAAGGGGCATAAAAACTTCAAGGGGGATTCAACCATTCGCACCTGGCTGGTTGGCATCCTCAAACACAAAATCATCGACCATATCCGCAAGGAGATTCGCGACCGCAACCTGACCGATGCCGTCGAACATGATCCAACCTCAGCCTATTTCAATTCCGATGGTAGCTGGAGCGATGCTCCGCGCTCCTGGAAGGAGAATCCAGAGGATTTGTGCCGCAGCGATCAGTTCCACGATGTGCTCGACTCCTGCATCGGTAAACTGCCGGAAAAGCAGCAACTGATATTTCGCATGCGCGAGCTTTCCGGCGACGATACCGAGACGGTTTGTAAGACCTGCGATGTTACATCGACCCATGTTCACGTTCTACTGCATCGGGCCCGTCTGGGCTTGCGCAAATGTCTGGAATTGAACTGGTTTGGAAAAGGTACACAAACATGAAACACGCCTGCCAACAGGCCACGAAACTCGCTTCGGATGCCATCGACCGGCCA
>CAZDJY010000121.1:0-3769 GCA_964505835.1 uncultured Zetaproteobacteria bacterium
GGGGGGGTAGCCCCCGGCCAAGGCAGGGAGCTATTGTCGTACGCCTTCGATAGACAGAAACAGCTCCACGTTTTCTGCAACTGGACCAAGCATGGCTGCTTTCTTCATGTTGTAGTCCGACAAATGCAGGGTGGTATGGCCTTCGAAGCCGCGACGATAGCCACCCCAGGGATCGGATCCTGTGCCGATCTGGTTGACACGGATGTTGATGGGTTTGCTTACCCCGCGCAGCGTGAGGGTGCCGTGCAGGATGCCGCTGGTTTTGCCGGTCGACTCATACGATGTGCTGGTGAAGCTTGCTGTCGGATATTTCTCAACATCGAAAAAGTCGCCGCTTCTCAGATGCTTGTTTCGCTCAGCATGGTTGGTATCCAGGCTGGCAGTATCGATGCGAACACTGGCGCGGTTCTTGTCAGGATGCTTTTCGTCATATGTGAACGAGCCGTCAAAGGTGCGGAACTGGCCAAGCAACCAGCTGTAGCCCAGGTGTTTGATCTTGAACTGGATGAAGGCGTGCTGACCTTTGATATCGATGGCGTAGTTCTCGGCGGCCATCGATGGCATGCTGGCCGTCATCAGTAGTGCTGCGGCTATGAGTCCTTGCAGGGTTGTTTTAAGTTTCATGGTGAGTCTCCTTGGTGGGTTTTGTGATGCCGAATATGCGGATCAGGGTAATGTCCCGATCCACAAAGTGGTGTTTGAAGGCGGCGGCTGCATGCAGAGCTGCCAGCCCGATCATGGCCCAGGCCGAAAGCCGGTGGACCAGGCCAATGAAATCGGCCTGTTGTTTGTCGAAGGTGAAGGTGGCCGGTACGGTGAACCAGCCGAAGATATCAATGCCGACACCTTCGGCTGTCGGAATCAGGTAGCCGGAAAGCATGACGACGAACATCAGCAGATAGTGCAGCCGATGTACGCTGAGTGCGATGATCTTTTCCCACCACAGGCCCAGCAGATCTGGCCGCGCATTGAGCAGCCGCCAGCCGAGGCGGAAAATCAGTGCGAATAGCAGCAGCATGCCGACTGCCTTGTGCAATTCCGGAGCACGGTGGTACCAACTATCGTAGTAGTTCAAATCTGTCATCCACAGGCCGAGTGCGAACATGCCGAAGATGGTCAGGGCCATCAGCCAGTGCAGGCCAATGCTGACCCAGCCGTAGCTGGCAGACGAGTTGGTTGCGCTCATGATTTTGTCTCCAGGCCGGTGCCGTAGCTGTGCATGGCAAGCGTTCCGAAGCCCCAGCCAGCATGCAGTTGCTGAAGCGGCTCGGCAGTTGCCATGCCGAGGATAGTCAGCAGCGGCAGGTAGTGGTCGAGGGTTGGTACGGCCTCACGCCCGTGCGGCAAGCTCCATGGATCGCAGAGAGCATCGATATCGTCATCCCGGATACCTTCATCGATGCTGCGCATGAATGCGGTAGCCCAGTCGGGTGCCTCGTTTTCAGCGGCATGCCATTCGATGCGGCCAAGATTGTGAGCAATGCCACCGGTGCCGATGACGAGGGTTCCCGACTGTCTCAGTGGTGCCAGCTTTCGCCCTAGTTCGATATGCCAGAGTGGCTCTTGGGCGGAGCAGATGGAGAGCTGATAAACCGGGAATGGTGGTTTCGGCCAGGCGCGGCTGAGTGGTACCCAGACGCCATGGTCGAGCGGCCGATTCTCGCAAATGACATCGATGCCGTTTTCGGCCAGTTCATCTTGCAGCCATGCGAGCATTTCCGGGTCGTCCGGCAGCGGCCAATCGAGTTGATACAAGGATTCGGGGAAGCCGTAGAAATCGTGCTGGATGGAAGTGCTACGGCTCAAGGTTAGCTCTGTAGTCTCCCAATGGCCGGAGATGCAAAGAATCGCTCGCGGTTGCTCAGGCAGGAGTCCTGACAGCCCAGCCCAGAAGCGGGTCGTGGCATTATCCTCCATTGCGAAGCTGGGAGCCGCGTGAGCCAGAAACAGAGCCGGCATCATGGCTCCGGCTTCTCGACATGGGCGGCCTCATCCTGCAGTTCTGTGATTTCGTCATCGGTGAAGAATTTATTGCCGGATATCATGCTAGAGGCGAGGCCGCGTTTCTCGACCAGATCGTGCAGCGCCAAAGCCGAGAGGTGCGCAATAATAAACAGGCCGATCAGCAAAGCCGTAAATGCGTGAAAGTCCATCAGCCATTCCGGCGGCCAGGCGTTGGCAGCATGGTGCCCTGCGTGGGCATATGCGGCGGGAATGAGTCCGTCGCCCAGAAGATACATGGCAGCACCCGTAATGACCTGGGATGCGGCAAACAGGAAAAAGCCAGTGTAGGCCAGGCCTGCCAGCGGGTTGTGGGCGAAATACAACGGGCATTTGCCTTTGAAGCCAGTGAGATAATATCGGATGGTGGCCAGGCCCAGAGCGAATTGCGTTTTGGTGTGCGGAACGACATCGCGCCAGGAAGCGACGCCTTCGCCCGCCAGCAGGTAAGCGATACGGATGGTCAGCGAGGCGGCTAGCAGGAAACCGATAGCGGCATGTATGTCGATGAGTGTGGCGACATGTGGTTTACTGATGCCCAGCCACTCACGGCTGAATAGCACAGTGCCGAGAGGGATAAGCAGCAGGATGGCGATGGCATTGATCCAATGGGTCATACGAACGATGCCGTCCCAAACAGCAACCGGCTTGTGCGTGGCAGCCATGCTTTAGTCCACGCTCTTCAAACGCAGTACGCCGATGCCCATCAGGAGCATCGATGAAATAATCGAGATGGCGCCGATGGGTGTGAGCATCAGCGCGGTGCTGAAACCTGCCCCCCCCAAATATAACATGCCGGAGTGGAACAGCGCGCCGACTATGAGTAATACGGAAACAGTCTTGGCTATCCAGGCATCGAGCGTCAGCCGGCAAAGCAGGTAGCCGATGGCTATATTCAGGAAGCTTTCAAGGTTGCCGTGCGCATGTGCTGCTTTGAGCGTGGCATGTTGTGCAGACTGCATCCAGGCGCCGAGCTGGTCGGGCGGAAGCTGGAATTTACTGGCCAGGAACAAGCCAAGCCCGAGTGTGGTGAGAAAATAGAAAAATCCGAAAGCCATGTTTTTCTTGCCTATCATAATGATCCTCCATTGTTGTCCTGACGGGGCGCTAGCCCCAGGTGAAGTAGCGAAATCAGGCGCTGCAAATCTGATTCTAGCAAATCCAGCGGGTTGTGTTTCAGGTTGACGGGATTGTTGTAACGCAGGGTCGCCTGATGAATGTCGTAAGCAGTCTGAAGCGGGTCGGAGGAGCTGAAGCGGCCTTGTGCGACGCCACGTTCGATAATGCTGGCTAATCCTGCGATGACCTTTTTTTCGAACGACAGCAACAGATCGCGATGGCGTGAATTGACCAGCACCATCATGTCATACAAATGTCTGGTATCGGAAAAGTGCATATGGCCGAGCCTGAGGCGGGTGAACAGAAAGGCAGAAATGGCATCAAGTGCATCATCCTCACCTGCAGCTGCGGCCATGCCTGCCTCAAGCTTGGTCTGTAATTGTCGCCGCATGCTGGCGACAGCGATGGCTTCCTTGTTTTTGAAGTGGCGATACAGATTTCCGACGCTCATATCGCAGTTGGCGGCGATCTCCGCCATAGTGGTTTTGTTATATCCATAATCAGCAAAGCGTGCTTCCGCCGCATTCATGATGGTATCCTGCACATCGTTCATGGGGCTACTCTAGTATAATGAATAATGAATATCAAGTTACAATATTCATTATGACCATGTGTGCAGTGGGTTCATTTGACCAATAATGGAATATGG
>CAZDJY010000122.1:0-1543 GCA_964505835.1 uncultured Zetaproteobacteria bacterium
TTGCAGAAGGTTCTACATATTGATCAGCAGCACGGCGGCATTGGCTCCGGCATGCAGGGCAACGGGGACCCAGATGTTGCGGCTCCACTCGTATGTCACAGCAAAGATGAACCCGCCAACCAGCTGCGGAGACAGCCATTGCCCATGCATCATGGCAAAACAGCTGGCGCTCAGAAGAATCGCTAACGGCATCCCGAAGGACTGGCGAAACAGGCGGTAGACCACGCCGCGAAAGAAAAGTTCCTCGGCCAACGGGGCAAAGGCCAGCATCAGCAGCACGCCAAGCCCGCCATGAATCCAGCCCGGCGCCCCAAGATAACGCATCAGTGGCAGATCGAATGCATAAGCTGCCGCCAGCATCAGGCCGAAGCCCAGTCCGGACAGTACGGCTGTGATGGCAAACACCCTCAGGGAATGCCGGTCAGGCTGGAAGAGTCCAACCGCGTGGGACAAATCCATGCGCCAGATCAGCAGGAGTAAGCCGATGATTTCCAGGCTGCGCAGGGCCAGCAACGGCAGGGTCGGATCCCTGTCGGCAAAGAATTGCATGGATATCATCTCAATCCCGCCCACACCGAGAATGGCGATGACAAAGAACCGAGCGGGGAGCTCGTCCCAAGCCCTGGCAGAAAGAAATTTTAGCATCTGCGCATTACATCATATCCAGCGGGTCGACATCCACCCTGCGCCGCACCCCGGATGCCAGTTTCTGCGCAGCAAGAATCGGAGCCAGTCGCCATGGAAGAATCTCCCTGCCAGCATCGCGCAGCAAGACCTCGAAACGGAAGCGGCGGGCCACCCGCTCAATCGGGCAGGCCATTGGTCCGGAAATATTCACCGTCTCCAGACCCGAACGATGATCGCGGCACAATCCCGCAAATTCGGCTGCCGCCTGCATACCGCGATCAGCCTTCTCAGCCGAAAAGATGATGCGTACCCAGCGAGCATAGGGCGGATAGCCCATCTGTTGCCTGAGCAGGGCCTCCTCGCTCAGGACCTGCTCAGCTGAAGCTTCAGAGACCCGATTCAACCACGGGGCATCGGGCACGCGAGTCTGAATCAATACCCGCCCTGCCTTGTCGCCACGCCCCGCCCGGCCGAAGACCTGGGTCATCTGCTGCCACCAGCGCTCACCGGCCCGAAAATCAGGCATACTGATACCGAGATCAGCATTGATCACACCCACCAGGGTCACGCGATGGAAATCATGGCCCTTGACCAGCATCTGCGTGCCAATCAGGCAATCAAGTTCGCCCTGCTCAAAGGCATGCAAGGTGTCGATCAGGTGTTTCTGACTGCGCATCGCATCTCGATCAAAGCGGGCGAAGCGCAGCGTCGGAAAATGCTTTGTGAGCCAGTCCTCCACTTTCTCCGTCCCCTCGCCCATAGGCATAAAGGCGGATTCTCCGCATGCGTCGCAATTCACAGGCGTTCGCTGCACATAACCGCAGCTGTGGCAGCGCAACTGCCCGGCTCGCCGGTGCAGGGTCAGACGCATCGAACAATCCGGGCATTCAGGCACATCGCCGCAAGCCGTGCATTG
>CAZDJY010000122.1:1643-3763 GCA_964505835.1 uncultured Zetaproteobacteria bacterium
TACCGCCATATCGCGTGCCGAATAGGCCATCCCTTCCTGCTGCTTAAAACTACCATCGTGTTCCTCATCAACGATGATCATGCCAAGCCTGGGCAAGGGCAGAAACAAAGCTGAGCGCGTTCCGATCAGCACCTCGGAATCTGCAAGGGATTGTCTGCTCGCCAGACGCTGAGCGGCACCCATGCCCGAATGCCAGAGATTAATTTTCCGGAAACGTTGGCGCAGGCGGCTTAGCCACATCGGCGTCAGTCCGATCTCCGGCACCAAAACCAGCACCTGTCCGCCTGTATCGACAACCCTGCGGGCAGTGTGCAGATATACCTCGGTCTTGCCCGAGCCCGTACGCCCGAACAAAAGGAAAGGCTTAAAGGTCATACCTGAATCGTTGATTGCAGCAACAGCTGCACTCTGATCTTCATTCAAATCGGGCCCGGCAATCTGATCGATGGACGGCTCTTGCGGGTAGACCGTTTCATTCAATAGTCCGGAGGCAGCCGAACGAAGAGTGGCATAGAAAACACCCGATCGCCCTGCTCGCTTGACAATCGTCTTCAGTGACAGTGCAGCCCGGCTTTTGAACACACCGGAGAGTTCTGACCGGACCGATTCCAAAGCAGGAATGTCGGGGCAGGAAAAGCGCCGCTTTTCGTCATGCGCAGCCCACGCCAAAGCCGTATTCCAGGCTTCCCCCTGATGGGTAAGATAATAACGGCGTACGCGGTTCAGCCATTGCCGACGGGTCACATCATATAAGGGTTCGATATCGAGCCGGTCTTCAACCGTACGCAGGTCGACACCAGCCATACTGCTTGTGCCGACAACGACGCCCAGCTTTTTCATGTGGCCGAACGGCACCAGCACACGAATGCCAATCTCGGCTTTCCCCAACATCTCCGGCCACAGGTAGGTAAAGCTACCGGCCAGCGGCGCAAATACCGCCACCTGCACACAGCTTACAGGTTCATTTGACGGATTCGATGGCCCGAGATCAGTCAATGGAAGGGCTGTTAATGAACAGAAACGTTGTCGGGGGCCCCGAGAGACTCAGCAGCCGGAGAAAATTCGGGCACCATCTGCCTGAGATCATTGTACAGCCTACTCAGATCGCGCGCATCACAGGCTTCGCCCAGCCTGTTCAGAAGCCTCTGAATATCGTCCCAATCCATCTCGCGACTGGCAGATAGCATCAGCTTGGGGTGTGATGTGCCAATCAACGGTTCAGCCTCATGAAACAGTTCTTCATACAGTTTCTCTCCCGGACGCAGACCGGTGAACTCAATATCGATATCCTGCCCCGGCTCAAGCCCGGACAGACGGATCATTTGGCTGGCCAAATCGACAATCTTCACCGGTTCGCCCATATCAAGGACAAAGATTTCGCCACCCTTGCCCATGCTCCCGGCCTGTAGAATCAGGCTAACCGCTTCGGGAATGGTCATGAAGTAGCGGGTAATCTCAGGGTGCGTGACCGTCACCGGCCCTCCGGCCTCGATCTGACGGCGAAACAACGGCACTACCGATCCGGCCGACCCGAGAACATTGCCAAAGCGAGTCGTAACAAAGGCCGTAGCAGCACTACGCGCATCGAGATTCTGACAATAAATCTCGGCCGCACGTTTGCTTGTACCCATCACATTGGTTGGATTTACAGCCTTATCGGTCGAAATCTGAATGAACTTTTTCACGCCGTACTTGACCGCAAGATCGGCCAGGCGACAGGTGCCGAGGATGTTCACCTTCACCCCTTCCACAGGATTACTCTCAACCAAGGGTACATGCTTGTATGCCGCCGCATTGAAGATCATCTCGGGCTTGAATGTCTCAAACACCCAGCGCATACGATTCGTGTCACGGATATCGGCGAGTATCGCTTCAATCGGATGCCCTTTGGCCGCCAGCTCCTGATCAATGCGATAGAGATTGTACTCGCCATGATCCAGCAACAACAGCCGGGATGGCTTGTTGGCGGCAATCTGGCGACATAGTTCAGAACCAATGGAGCCGCCGGCACCGGTAACCAGCACACAACGGCCGGCAATCAAGCCCTCAGTTGCCGAGCTGGTCATGGTCACCACATCACGCCCCAGAAGGTCCTCGATCTCAACCTTGCGCAGGCTGGA
>CAZDJY010000123.1:0-3688 GCA_964505835.1 uncultured Zetaproteobacteria bacterium
AAGCAAAAAGTCCACGGATGGACTTTTTGCGGGGAGATCAGGAATGAACGAAGAGGTATTTTACCAGGAAACCCAGTTAAGCGACGGCCCAATGGTGGTCAGTCATAGCATGCCTGCGGCGCAAAGTGTGGCGTTGGGCATTTTTGTCGACGTGGGCAGCCGGGATGAGATGGACCGGGAGGCAGGTGCCAGCCATGCGTTGGAGCACATGGTGTTCAAGGGCACGAAGAGTCTGGACGTCCATGCTCTGGCTGGACGGTTAGACGATCTGGGAGGTAATGCCAATGCCTTTACCTCACGCGAGCGCACCTGCTTTCATTTGCATGTGTTGCACGAAGCATGGCCCGAGGCTTTGTCGTTGCTGGTTGATATGGTGCTTAATCCGGCAATTCCCGAACAGGAATGGCAGCGCGAACGCGAAGTGATCTATGCCGAGATGGGCATGGTCGAGGACAGCCCCGAGGAATGGGTGATGGATCAGCATGTGGCCGAATTATACTCCGGCCACTCGCTTGGGCGGCCGGTACTCGGTTTTCACGACACCCTATCGGGCATGACAGCCGATGAATTGCGGCGCTATCAGCATGAGTGGTATTGCCCGCCACGTTTGCTGATTGTTGCGGCAGGACGCATAGAACATCAGCAGTTGGCGGAGGCTGTGGCTGAAGCTCTGTCGGGTAAATCCTGGGCGCAGGAGAAACACAGGGATCGAGCAAGCGGAAAATCCCGAACCGGGCTGCAGGCGCTGGAGCGTGATGGTGAACAGGCGCAACTGGTATTGTCCTATCCAGGTATTGAGGTTGCATCGGATGAGCGACCACTGGCCTGGCTGGCTAATCAGGCGCTCGGCGGCGGCTTGAGCTCCCGTCTGTTTCGTGAAGTGCGTGAAAAACGCGGTCTGGCCTACGCTGTGAGTTCACACCTGAGCATGCTTAGCGATACAGGGAGTTGGAGCGTGTCGTGCGGTATGGAGCCCGAACGCGGGGCTGAATGCGTACAGGTCGTGGCAGATGTGCTGGCCGATTTTGCGGCCACATTGACCGATGAGGAGATCGCCCGTGCTTCTCGCCAGCTGGAGGTGCAGTTGCGCATGGGGCTGGATGCAGTGGAAGGGCAGATGTTATATCTGGGGGGCCGTCTGGACGAAGCCCGCTTGCTGTCACCGCTGCAGTGGGTGGAGCAAATTCGTGCCGCTGATTATAAGGATGTGCGCCGCTGGATCGGCGAGCATCTGGCTGCCGAGCCTTTATGGACTGTCAGCGCTCCAAAAAAAGCCTTGCTATCCATTTGCCAACAAATCCGTGCTAGTGTGCGGCCATGTTAAGCTCTATTCGAGAAGACATTCATACCGCTTTTGACCGTGATCCGGCAGCGCGCTCGGTATGGGAGGTCATTGCCTGCTATCCGGGCCTGCACGCGGTGTGGGGCTATCGTCTGGCAAACTTTCTCTGGCGCCATCATCTGCGCTGGCTTGGCCGTTTTGTCTCGCATCTGGTGCGTTGGTTGACCGGTATTGAAATTCATCCGGGAGCTACGATTGGTCGCCGTTTCTTCATTGATCACGGCATGGGAGTTGTGATCGGCGAAACGACCGAGATCGGCGATGATGTAACCCTGTACCACGGAGTCACATTGGGTGGCACGACATGGGAAAAGGAAAAACGTCACCCGACCTTGAAGGACGGCGTGATTGTCGGCGCTGGAGCCAAAGTGCTCGGTGCGATCATCATTGGTGAGCAGTCTCGTATCGGTGCCAATTCGGTGGTCTTCCATGATGTGCCCGAGCATTCGACGGTGGTCGGCATCCCCGGCACGGTGGTTGGCTCTACCAAGTCATTGATTGAGGATGGAAAAATAAACCTGGATCATCATCTGCTGGCCAACCCGGTAGCCGAGGCACTTGGCCATGTCCTGAAAATGATCGATGATGTGGATGCGCGTATCGATACCTTTCACCCGCGTCCAAAAGGTGAAAAGGCCAAATCGGGCGAAAAGCTCGAAAGCGATCGCCAGAGCGAACAGGAAAAGCTGGAACGCTTTCTGGGCGGCGGAATCTAGGATCTGTTTCAGGCCAACTGCAGCTATACTTGACTAAATTACTCGGGATTATAATATCCGACCCTCGTATAGGGGTATTCCGTCTAAGGACGGGTCTCCCGAGGAGTATCTGATGCGATTAACCAGTAAAGGCCGTTATGCGGTTTCAGCCATGGTGGATTTGAATAAGGAACGGGACAAGGGTCCGGTTACGCTGGCGGCTATTTCCGAACGGCAGTTTATTTCCCTGTCTTATCTGGAACAGCTATTTCGTCGTCTGCGCGAAGCAGGGCTTGTTGCGTCGGTGCGTGGTCCGGGCGGCGGTTATCTTCTCGCCAAGCCTGCCAGCGAGATCTCGGTGGCTGATGTGATTCGCTCCGTCAATGAGCCGGTGCGTACGACCATGTGCGAGAACGGCGTACGCGGTTGCCATCGAGGCAATCGCTGCGATACGCATCAGTTATGGGAAGCTTTGGGGCAGCACATCTATCGATTTCTGGATGCCGTGACCATCGATCAGGTGACCGATAAGGATCTGTCGCTGGATCATATTGTGCTTGCCGATGTAGCTGACTACCTGCCTGAGAAAAAGGCAGTGAAGGTGGATATTCCAGTTGCAGCGGTATCTTGATTGTAATGCCACATGTCCGCCGGTTGAGGCCTCGCTTGAGGCGCTAGCCCATGCTGCCCGGCAGGCACCTGGCAATCCATCCAGCCTGCACTGGGCAGGTCGTGCTGCCCGGCGCATGGTCGATGATGCACGCGATACACTGGCAGCTTATGTTGGAGCTGAGCCGGGTAATGTCGTGTTTACCTCCGGCGGAACTGAATCCAATAATATAGCGATTCATTCTGTGCTGTCGGCTGGACAGCCGGGCCAGGTGGTCACGACAGCCATCGAGCATCCGGCCGTACTGCAACCGCTACAGGCTTTGAACAAGCAGCATGAAGGCTGGGAGCTTGATGTTGTGCGCTCCGGCAAGGATGGGGTGGTGACGGCCGAGAGCATGAAGGCGAAGATTTCCGCGGATACGCGCCTTGTTTGTATGATGCTGGCCAATAATGAGAGCGGGGCGCTGCAACCTGTGCATGAGGTGGCGAAATACTGTCGCGAACTGGGGGTGCCGATGCTGGTCGATGCCGTTCAGGGGCTTGGCAAGGCGGCATTCAGCTTTCAGGAACTCGGCGTCGATTTCATGAGTCTGTCAGCGCACAAGATCGGAGGCCCCAAAGGCGTTGGAGCCTTGCTGGTGCGGCGTGGGGTGAAGGTGGTTGAGCTTGCTCCCGGAGGCGGGCAGGAACGCAAGCGCCGCTCCGGCACCGAGAATGTACCTGGGATTACTGGATTCGCTGCAGCACTTGGCGTTATTGATTTTAGCCGATTCCTCCCTATCCGGCAGGCCTTTGAAGAGCAGTTAACGCAGCATATCCCCGAGGCTTCGATTGTGGCTGCTGATGCCGAACGTGTGCCCAATACCAGCCTGATATTATTGCCCGGCATGGACGGGGAAACGCTGCTTATGCAGCTGGATCTGGCCGGTTTCGCCGTGGCATCGGGATCGGCTTGCTCATCGGGCAAGCGCGAGGCATCGCATGTGCTGCTGGCCATGGGTATGAACGATCAGGCTGCACGTAGTTCGATCCGGGTAAG
>CAZDJY010000124.1:0-2302 GCA_964505835.1 uncultured Zetaproteobacteria bacterium
CACACGCTACGCTGTAGCCATGCGGCAGGCTTTTCACGAACTTCCTTTCGGTCGATACCGTAAACCTGTCGCCCGATACATCTGGCCATACATGCAGATTTGATCAGCCCCTGCATATCGAACACGATATCAAAGCCGATAGCCCTTAATTCTTTGATCGAACGCCGGATGGCTGCCACAGGGTGTGCCCCCTTCATGGCTACTGTATGCAGTTGAACTTGCTGCGGGAATATCTCGCCGACGAAGGCATAGCGGGCATCAATAAGCCAATGAACCTCGTTGACTTCCGGCCGCAGTAGCAGGTCATCCAGGGCCGGAAGGCAATGGATAATATCACCGAAGGCGGAGAGCTTTACGATCAGGACTTTCATGAGTCTGAAAGCATGGCGATGCAGGCTTCACTCAACATACGAGGTGAGATGTTGGTCATGCATGGATGTCCTGCAACCGTGCATTCCCGTTTCAGGCACGGACTGCAGGCGGCAGGTTGATACAGGATGCGGACACGCGGCCCACTCGGTGAAGTGCGTTCGGGATCCGTCGCCCCGAAAGGCGTGACAGTTGGTTTGCCCAGACCTGCTGCAACATGCATGAAACCTGAATCATTGCACAACATGAGTTTGCAGGCGCTGATCAACTGCAAGGCCTCGGAAAGCTTTGTCTGACCCGCTGCATTCCAGCACGGGGAAGGGAGATTTTTCAGTATCTGGCGGCCGGTTTCGATGTCTTCCGCCATGCCCAGTACAATCCATTGCCAACCATCCCCGGACAGACTTTTGACAACCTCGGCATATTGTTCGGCCGGGTAGCATTTGGCACCGCCGAATTGAGCTCCGGGAGCTAGACAGAGCACGCGATCGGGGTCGAGCCCATGTGCCCTCATGGTGGCTCTGCCAAGCTTTCTGGCCTCTGCAGGAGCAGTCAGGAGCACTTCGGTTTCCGGGGTGGGGATGTCCAGTTGCGCAGCGATATCAAGATAGGACAGGCGGTGGTGCTGGTGCCGCAGACTCAGGCGACGCTTCAGAGGCTGGGTCAGCAATAATCGCCGCCATTGTCCTCGATAGCCAATGATGTTGCGGATGCCTGCCCTTCGACACTGCCAGGCTGAACGAAAACTGTTGGGAAACAGATAGGCGGCATCTGCATTCACAATGCTATCATCATAGCTCACCTGGCCGAGATTCATATAGGGAAGAAGATCTTTTAGCCATTCCCGGCCGCAAAGGCTGATGTCAGAATGTTCATGATGCTTCACGATGGCTCGCATGGCCGGTTGTGCCATGATGACGTCCCCGATCCAGTTCGGCGGCATCAATAAAACACGTTCCACCCGGCTCATGGAGCAGTTGGGTCGTTGCTAGGCTTTTTCTCGGATGTTTTCAGACCACAGACGAATAGATGTTCCTGACGACAAAAGCCTGGCATCCAACCCTGCTGCCCATCAATCAGAATATCCTCTTTAATGCTGAAGTGGCGCTCAAGCGTATTGCGAATACCTGTGATTGAATAATAATAGGGGCAGGTTCTACGGCAGAGCCATGGCAGCCAGCGTTCGGCCTGATAATGAAGGCGTGCCTCCAGACCTGAGTGAACACTCAGGCTTAGCATGAGCAGGCCGTCTTTTTTGAGTAGCCGTTTGATTTCGTTCATAGCCAGTTCAGGGTTCAGGCTATACGAAATGGTGTTCATGCAGACAATCAGGTCGAAACAATGATCATCTTTACTGATATGTTCGGCGGTTCCAGCTATATATTCCCCGTCCGATAGCTCACCTGGGAACATACGTCTTAAATCATCGATCAACGGATCCAGATATGTTTTGTTCTTTTGGGACAGTGAGTGGGTCAGGCATAATGCGCCACATCCGATCTCAAGGATGTTGGCGTCGGCTGAGAGCTTGTCGGTGTACGGACGCATGGCAGGAAGATATTTGGCTTCGGCTTTCTTGCGCTCATCGGCAGGCTTTTTGTTTTTCCAGAAATTCAGAGCTGCACGTTGGGCATATTGCCAGCGAGCGCGGCTGACGGCGTAGTGCTTGCTCATGATGCAGCCCGTTCTGCTTGTTCCAATTCATCCAGATACAGCCAGCGACGGTGAATCCATAACCATAGTTCGGGGCGTTGATGGATAGCCGGTGCAAAGCTGTCGCAAATATTCTGCATGCTGCGAACTTCATCCGGTTTATCCGGGCTGGTCAAGGAGGGCATCTCAATCGGCCAAAACTCGAGCCTGAAATTAAATTGGCGCCCGATCCTGTGCAACATGACCCCGAATACCGGCGTGTTGTATTTGCCGGCAAATA
>CAZDJY010000124.1:2402-3666 GCA_964505835.1 uncultured Zetaproteobacteria bacterium
CGAGAATTCAGAAAGGCTTTGGAGCGCAAGAATACATGCGGAGTCTCGAACGTGGTGCGTCCCAGCTCGGCAAAGGATTCGCGGGCGATGCGTCGCTTCCAGTTCTTGTCGCGGTCCGGATAGACCCGATCAAGATTCCGTAGCGCAATCTGTCTATGTCTTGAATCCAGAAAATAGGCCAGACGTCCAAAACCCGCACCGATTGCTCCGGCAAGACGCACAGGTAACAGGCGAACCAGCCAGCAGATGAGTTTTACAAGCAGGGCCATATGGCTTCAGGCGGAAATGTGAGAGATCAGGCGGAGGTATCGCGGGCTTCGTCGATCAGCATGACCGGAATATCATCACGGATCGGATACTCGAGATGGCAGGCATCGCAGAGTAGTCCGGTTTTGTCCGGATTATAGTGAACGCTGCCTTTGCATTTCGGGCAGGCGAGAATTTCCATCAGTGCTTGATCGAGCATAGTTGTCTCCATAAGTGATGCAGAATGCAAGGCTAGCCCGATGCAGGTCTGGCCTCAAGTCGGAGGCGATAAACGCAAACAGGCTGCCCATAGCGGACAGCCTGCGATATCTTAGTAGAGGTCAGTCGTCGCCCAGCGCACCAAACAGGGCCAGAACATGCTCAAAGAGCAGGAACACGTCCAGATACAGGGTCAACGCTGCGGCGATGTATTCGTTGTTCGGATAATCGCGCAGGATGTTGGAAGTATCGTACAGAATAAAGGCTGAAAACAGCAATACGCCGATGCCGGACAGAGTGAGTGCCAATGTGCCCGATTCAAAGAAGAAGTAATTCGACAGTCCCAGTACGATCATGGCAATCAGCCCCGTCCAGACAAAGCCTTTGAGAAAAGAAAAGTCCTTGCGCGAGATGAAGGTGTAGGCCGTTAAAGCGACAAAGGCCACTGACGTGGTCATGAAAGCCTGAAGAACCAGTATGGGTGATTTGGCCGCGACCAGTCCGACCAGGGGCGCAATGGCAAAGCCGGTTAATGCGCCGAAGCCAAGCAGAGCAGCGAAATTGACGCCGGGGATGTGACGCACGGCCTGTACAAGGAAAATGCCGCCAATCATCATGAATAGCGTCATCCATGGATGTTCTGCGGGGAAAGCAAGGCCCATGGAAAGCCATGCGCCGACACTGCCGGCAGCAATGCACAAGGCCAGCATGCCATAGGTTTTGCCTAGAAAACCGATACGGTCATCGGCCAGTTGTGTGGATGTCATGGTTTGTTGCATGGTGAAAACCTCCGAAAATG
>CAZDJY010000125.1:0-3638 GCA_964505835.1 uncultured Zetaproteobacteria bacterium
TATATATGCACAATTTCCCTAAAATGCGCCGCCGCGCGCGATCTCAACATGGGCGCAAGCCGTCACGGGTCAACCCGTCGGTTCACTTTCACAGGAGGATATTATGTCCAGTTCCAATCTCGTAGTCGAAGCAGAGCTTCGCGAAGAATCCGGCCGCAGTGCGGCCCGTCGCTTGCGCCGTGCAGGCAAAATCCCCGGAATCATCTATGGCGGCGACAAACCTGATCTGCCGATCTCCATGGATTATTTCACCATCTCCAAACAGTTGAACGACGAACTGTTTCATACCTCCATGCTGGAAGTGAAGGTCAAGGGTTCCCGCGGCAAAAACACTGTGCTGCTGAAGGATTCTCAGTGGGACCCAATCAAAGACACGGTCACCCATCTGGATTTCTTCCGTGTATCTGCTTCCGACTCGGTAACGGTTGAAGTTCCTGTCATTGCCCTTAATTCCGAGAAATGCCCGGGCGTTATTGCCGGTGGTCTGGTCGATCTGGTTCGTCACGTTCTGGAAATCACCTGCCGCGCTGATGCTATCCCGGACAGCGTCGAGATCGACTGCTCCGAAATGAATATCGGCGATACCGTTCACATCGAAGATATCAACCTGCCGGAAGGCGCTGAAGTTCAGCACGATGTGAACTTCACCATTCTGAATCTTGCTGCTCCGACCAAGGCTGAGCCTGAACCGGAAGAAGTTGAAGGCGAGGTTGCCGAAGGCGAAGCTGTTGAAGGTGAAGCAGCCGAAGGCGAAACCGCAACAGAGGAATAAATCTCACCCGTGAGACTGATTGTCGGACTGGGAAACCCCGGTTCCAAATATGAGAATACCCGCCACAATATTGGCTTCCGGTTTCTCGATCTGCTAGCTGAATCCAGGGGGCTGCGTTTTAACGCAGCCCCTCGTTTTCATGCCGAGTTGGCAACATGGAAAGGTTTGGAAGACAATATCCTGCTGGTAAAGCCGCAGACCTTCATGAACAACTCCGGTGAGGCAGTGGGCCCGTTGGCCCGCTATTATGATGTAGAGCCGAACCAGATCATTGTGGTCTATGACGATCTCGACCTGCCAGCCGGTAAGGTTCGGCTGAAAAAAGGCGGCGGCCACGGCGGACACAATGGTCTGAAATCACTGCATCAGCATCTTCCCGATCATGATTACATACGCATCAAGGTGGGGATCGGACGACCGGAACACGGCGACATTACACCTTGGGTGCTGGGCAAGGCATCAGAAGAGGATCGCGCCTTTGAAAAAGGCATATTCGCGGCCCTGTTGGACGAATGGGACACTATTCTGGATGGTGACCTTGCGTTGGCGGCCAACCATATTCACCTTAAACTGCAGAGCTGAAGCCTGCAGGGCTATTATTAACAGGAGTCATTCATCATGGCATTGAGTATCGGCATTGTCGGCCTTCCCAACGTCGGGAAATCCACCTTATTTAACGCTCTGAACGGCGGTGGCGCAGAAGCGGCCAACTACCCGTTCTGCACGATTGATCCCAACGTCGGCATTGTGCCGGTTCCCGACCCGCGTCTGGATGCATTGGCAAAGATTGTAAAGCCGCAGGCCATGCAGCATGCCGTAGTAGAGTTTGTCGATATCGCCGGTCTGGTCGCCGGGGCAGCCAGTGGTGAGGGGCTGGGAAATAAATTCCTTGCCAATATCCGCGAATGCTCGGCGATTGCCCATGTCGTACGTTGTTTTGAGGATGAGAATGTCACGCATGTATCCGGCCAGGTTGATCCCTTGTCCGACATCGAAGTTATCGATACCGAATTAATGCTCAAGGATATGGAAACGGTTCAAAAGGCCATCGTGCGCACCGAGAAACAATGCAAAACCGGCGACAAGGAAGCCAAAGCCCTGCTTGCGCTGCAGCAAAAGGTTCTGGCGGGTCTTGAAGACGGTGTCACCGTACGTCGGCAAAAGCTCAGCGAGGAAGAGCTGGCCGGATTACGTGATCTATGGCTGCTGACCGGCAAGCCGGTCATTTACATCACCAATGTCGATGATGGCTCCCTGCCGGACGGCAATGCCCACGTCGAGAAGGTGCGTACCTTTGCCGAGCAGGAAGGTGCTCGCGTTGCCGTAGTCTCGGCCCAGATTGAATCCGAGCTGGTGGAGATGGATACGGAATCACGCAGTGAATTCCTTGCTGATCTCGGCCTCAGCGAACCGGGCCTGAATACGGTTATCCGGGAAGCATACAATCTGCTGGATTTGATGACCTACTTCACCGCCGGCGTCAAAGAGGTTCGTGCCTGGACCATCCATCGCGGCGATACGGCGCCGAAAGCTGCGGCTGTCATCCATAATGACTTTGAAAAAGGCTTCATCCGTGCCGAAACCATTGCTTATGAAGATTTCGTTTCTCTGGGCGGCGAGGCCAAGGCCAAGGAAGCCGGCAAGATGCGTCTGGAAGGCAAGGATTACATCGTTCAGGACGGCGATGTGATGCACTTCCGCTTTAATGTGTAGCATATAACCCGGACTATTCATAAATGCTGCCGCGCCCTGACTTGTTCAGTTGCGAACAAATGTCCGGCGTCATCATCACGGCGATTCATGAATAGTCCGAGATAAAAAAGACCCGGCGCATTTCCCACAACATATTGCAGAACAAATTGCACAACAAAAAAAGCACCTCGATCCGGAGGTGCTTTTTTTATTCAGTCTCTGGCCCGGCTAAGCCTGCGTACTAAACCAGCGCTCCACATCTAGGGCGGCCTTACAGCCCTCGCCGGCCGAGGTTACCGCCTGACGATACACGGGATCCGCTACATCTCCGGCAGCGAACACGCCATCCACTGAAGTCGCGGTACTCTTGCCTCGGGTGATCAGATAGCCGGTTTCATCCATCTCCAGTTGGTCCCCAACGAAATCTGTATTCGGCTTGTGCCCAATGGCGATAAACACGCCATGCACGGGTAGCTCTTTGAGAGAAGCATCCAGCGTAGACTTCAATCGAATGCCGGTTACGCCACTATCATCACCCACAATTTCTTCCGTCGTACTATTCCATGCCACCTCGATATTATCGGTTGCCAGCAGCTTCTCTTGCATGATTTTCTCTGCCCGCAATTCATCGCGCCTGTGAATCAACGTTACCTTGTTGCACATATTGGCCAGATAAATCGCTTCCTCAACGGCTGTATCACCGCCGCCGACCACTGCAACATCCTTGCCACGATAAAAGAACCCATCACAGGTCGCGCAGGCGGAAACGCCGCGCCCGGCAAAGGTTTCCTCGCTCGGCAAGCCGAGATATTTGGCCGAAGCTCCGGTGGCGATAATCAATGCATCGCAGCTATATTCGCCGTCATCACCCTTGAGTCGGAAAGGAGGCGAAGAAAGATCGGCTTCATTGATATGATCCCAGATTGTTTCAGTGCCGAAACGCTCAGCCTGAGCTTTTAAATCTTCCATCATCTCGGGCCCCTGAACGCCATCCTTGTAGCCCGGATAGTTATCGACATCGGTTGTTGTGGTCAGCTGACCGCCTGGCTGCATGCCCTGGATAATCACCGGCTTCAGGTTGGCACGAGCTGCATAAATCGCGGCGCTATAACCGGCCGGACCCGAGCCGAGAATGATTAGTTTGTGATGGATGATGTCAGACATGCAAGCCTCC
>CAZDJY010000126.1:0-3623 GCA_964505835.1 uncultured Zetaproteobacteria bacterium
CGGCGGAGGACTGCAAATCCTTTATTCGCGAGTTCGATTCTCGCCCCTGCCTCCATCTTTCCCCATCTGTCCCATCTATCCTTTCCAACAAATCTCAACAAACTTTTTTCGATAATCCTGAACCCCATCCATCCTGCATTTCAATTGCAGCAACACATATCGATGTGTCTTAAGCCATGCCATCCTGGCCAAGCAGCGTCCCGAACAGCGCATGCACCTGTTGCATCCGCTCCTTCAATGCCTCGGGGCTATGAATGGAAGCATGTCGGCGCATGGTCTCCCATTCCGTTGCAGACGGATCCGTCGACAAGCGGCCAATGGACTGCCACAGCTCAACCCTGAGCGCATTTTCCATCTGTCGGTAGGCAAGGTAGGTGTCTGCCAGAAAGCCGCACTGCTGCTTCCATGCATCCGGCACATCCAGATCAGACAGAGCGTTCAATATATCAACAGTGCTGCGGCCCGGGTCATTGAAAGTCAGGCGAGCGAACTGGGCAAGAAATTCGATATCAATGAGACCTCCGGGATCCTGTTTCAGGTTAATCACAGTATCCGACTTGCTGGCCAGATGATCGAGCATTTTATGACGCATACTGAGCACATCCGCTGTCAAAGCCTGTCGATCGCGCGGCAGACCCAGAACTTCGCCAACCACGGCTTCAAGCGCCTTACCGACCGAGGTCGGCCCTGCCACAACCCGGGCCCGGCACAGGGCCTGATGCTCCCAGGTCTGGGCCTCCTGCAGCTGATAATCTCGAAATCCTTTCAGACTTGTAACCAGAACCCCGCTGCTACCCGAAGGGCGCAGACGCGCATCAAATTCAAAACCCGCCCCGTAAGGTGGATTGCCGGTCAGATATTGAATGATGCGCCGGCCAAGACGCTGCGCATGCTCCCCGTAACTGCGTTTACCCAGCATAGCTGATGAATCCTCGCAATCGAACACAAACACCATATCCAGATCGGAAACCAGTCCCATCTCCCTGGAGCCGTGCTTGCCCATGGCCAGAGCCACCAAGGGGAAGTCCTCGGTGATCTTCAGTTCCCGGCAACAAAGGTTTAATACCGCCTGCGTCGCGGCATCTGCCATCATCGACATCCACTCACCGACCTGCAGCGGCCCTGCCTCATGCGAATCAATGGCCAGAGCGATCATGATGCGCGCCCGGTTTACCAGCCGCCCGATATCGCCCAGCGCCTGTTCGATATCGTCAGTCGCGTCTTTACCTGCATCCGCCAACTGCCGGCACAGCCCGGCAATGTCGCTCTCGCGGCGCTCGACGGACAGCGGCCACTCAAGCCAGGATGGATCGCGCACAATATGATCGGCCAGATAGCGACTGGCCGACAACGCCCCGATCAGCCAGTCCAGCGCCCCCCTGTGTGTGGCCAGTAAATCAATCCATGTCGCTCGCCCGGCAATGCCGTGCACCATCTCGGCAAAGGCCTCAATAGCCGTCACGCCATTGCTATCTTCAAGCCAGCGCGGCATGGCATGCGAAAGAATGGTTTCAATATGCCCGCGACTGCGTTCGGGCAGAATGCCTCGCATCAATTGCGCATCGATGCGCTCCAGGGCCATGCCGATCCGACGGCGCGCATCCCCATCCAGCGTGTCAGGCAGCCGCTCAGCACCCCCGGTCAGCCACCCGGTTTCGGAAGCTTCGGCCTGCATGGGCAGAACATGTTGCACAAAGGCTTCCCGCACCACTGCAGCATGTTTCTCCATCTCCGCCACAATGTCTGTCACATCCAGAGTCTGCTCGAGATAAGCCTCAAAGCCTTCCGGCAGTTTCTGTGTCTGCTCGCCGACCCGCGCCTGAATCGCATGTTCAACCCGCCGCCAGAATCGATACGCCTGCCCAAGCCGATCGGCCTCGTCCTTATCCAAATCGCCGAAACGGCACAACCCGCCCAATGCCGAAAGGCTTGATGGAACGCGCAGCTCAGGTACCGAAGCGCCATGCAATAACTGACGGGACTGGATAACAAATTCGATCTCCCGGATACCGCCCTGCCCGCGTTTAACATCGAAGCCCGGCTTGAATGAATCCGCCTTGCCGCCAGCCTGAAGATCGATGCGCCGTTTCATATCCGCCAATGCAGCCACGGTCGTATAATCCAGATAACGTCGATAGATAAACGGCGACACACCCTCGACAAAGGCTTCGCCCGGTTCGACATCTCCGGCCACAGGCCGGGCCTTGATCAGCATAGCCCGCTCCCATGTCTGGCCATAGTTCTGATAGAAATCCAGAGTTGCATCGAGACTCATGGCGATGGCCGCTCCATCGCCGCCGGGCCGCAGGCGCATATCCATCGGCCAGACGATGCCGTGCTCGGTATGTTCGGACATCAGTCGAATCAGCATGCGTGACAGATGATTAAAATATTCAGCCGCCGGCACCTGATTGCGGGCGCCGCTACTTGAGCCCTCGCCTTGCCAGATAAAAAGAGGGTCGATATCAGAGCCGAGATTCAGTTCGCGTCCTCCCAGCTTGCCCAGCCCGATGATGCAGAAGCGCCCTTCATCAAGTTCCCCGAAGCGCGGCGCGATCAGGCGGCGCGCCATCGACAATGCCTCGTTCAGCAGGCCCGAGGCAAAATCGGCGATGGCTGTGAACGAGGCCTCGATATCGCCGTGTACACCCATCTCCCACCAGATGATGTGGCGCATGCCGCGCTGCTTAGAGCGCCTGAGATGGCGCATGCAGACACTCACATCCTCACTATCGCAATGGGGAACCCATGCCTCTCCGGCATCAGGTAACAAGGCATGCTCCGGCGGCTGAAATAGTCTGGCCGCTTCCTCATCGCCCATGTTGCGCAGCAGTGAAGAAAACAGTGGGGATACGCCAAGCAGTCGTTCTACATCCCCCTTCAGGGATGCGGGCACCTTATCAAGCCATGGGAAGTCCATGGCCTGAGTATAACCCTCAGCACAACAAGAAAAAAAGACCGAACATCAAAAAGGGCCGCCACGATGTGGCGACCCTTTTGACTCTAATCCGAATCGATCTTTCTGCTGATCAAACGGAGTAGTACATCTGCATTTCAATCGGATGCGGACGCATGCGCAACTCATTGACTTCTTCCATCTTCAACTCGATGTAAGCGTCAATCATGTCGTCATCCATCACACCGCCAACCTTCAGGAACTCACGGTCGGCATCGAGAGCCTCGAGGGCCTGATCAAGCGAATGGCACACGGTCGGAATCTTCTTGCCTTCTTCCGGAGGCAGATCATACAGATTCTTGTCAGCCGCTTCGCCCGGATCGATCTTGTTGGCAATACCGTCCAGACCAGCCAGCAACAGGGCAGTAAAGGTCAGGTAAGGGTTGCCCGATGAATCGGGGAAACGCACCTCGATGCGTCGAGCCGGATCGGAATTCACCACCGGGATACGAATGGAGGCCGAACGGTTGCGGTTCGAATAAGCCAGCATCACCGGCGCTTCAAAGCCCGGCACCAGACGCTTGTAGGAATTGGTGGACGAGTTAGTGAAGGCGTTCAAGGCACGTGCATGCTTGATGATGCCGCCAATGTACCACAGCGCTTCCTGCGAAAGATTGGCATACTTGTCACCGGCAAACAGATTCTTGCCATCCTTCCAGATCGACTG
>CAZDJY010000127.1:0-3604 GCA_964505835.1 uncultured Zetaproteobacteria bacterium
GAATTGACACCCGTAAGCCCGGCTCCGAAACGCAAGTCCCCGAATTCCAAATGAGTCTCATCCTGCTCCAGTAATACCGGAAAGCGGGCAAACCAATGATAAAATTCAATGCCGGGCAGATGCTTGTCGATGGTGACGCTACTCATACTTCTCAGACGCTGCCAGCGGAGGGAACCGGATGGTTCCAGAGCCGATAGATAAGGCTTGCTGAGCGAATCGGGAAACAAACCGGCAGTTCCGCTGAAGCCGGGCATCAGGTTGATGCTCGCACGTTGATAATGATCTGGATAGGTGGCAATCAGCTGCCAGTGGAACGGCGAGAATGGTAAAGGCAGTGCGGCAATCGACTGTGCCTGTGGCTGATCCCTGTGGGCGATCCCGATAGCCTGGCTATGCAATATCCCAACCAGAGCCAGATAAGCGAACATTAGAAACAATGCCGCGCCAGCACACAGGCGAGCCTGCCGTTTCCAGACCAGCATCAGGAGCAGCGGCAGTAACAGGCAGCTTGTAAACAGCGGATCGATAATGAAGACCAGATCCAGCGCAGCTCGCCAGTCGCTAACAGGGGCAAGGATCATGGTGCCGAACGCGGTGATCAGGTCGAGCAGAATGTGTATGGCCAGGGTCAGGCCGATGAGCAGGGGTGTCAGAGGCGCTATCGCACGTTGTCCGGGCAGCAAAGCGTGAATCAGCCATATCCATAACGGCAGCATGAGCAGGGAGTGGGTGACGCCGCGGTGATATTGCAGATACAGAGCATCCGAGAAGAATTTGAGCACAAAGTCCGCATCCGGAGCCATGGCCAGCAGGATCAGTAGCAGCACCTGAGATTTCGCTAGCGGCTGTTTGGGGATGGCGCGGGCTAAAGCCGCGCCCGACAGGGCGTGGGTCAGCGGGTCCATGTCGGTATGGCGGCCAGTAACGATGGCCAGTTGTTGCCGGGGGCGATCAGTCCACCGCATACAGCGTGCGTCGCTCCGGTGACCTCGGCAATGGTGTTGGGTTTCCCTGCCAGAGTTTGTCGGGCCAGAAGAGCAAAACACACAGCCTCAACCGCTTCAGCAGGCCAACCGGCTGCTGCGGTTGTTGTGACCTCAGCCGGGGCAAGGGCTTTGGCCAGTCCGGCCAGAAGATGGGCATTGGCCGCACCACCGCCACAGACCAGCCAGCGATCCGGCGCTGCGGGCAGGAAGCGGACAGCCTCGTGAATGCTCTGTACGGTAAAGGCTGCCGCCGTGGCCAGACGATCGGCATCGCTGATACCCTCCCAGCCAAGGATTGTATCGCGCATGTCGCTGTTGAAGTCCTCGCGCCCGGTGGATTTCGGCGGTCGTTTGCTAATAAAGGGGTGCTGGCTCAACTGCGCCAGCAGATCTTCATTCACCTGGCCGCTGGCAGACAGTTCTCCGTTGGCATCATAAGCATGACGGCCGTCGCTGAGTGCCAGCATCAGCCCGTCCATCAACATGTTGCCCGGGCCGGTGTCGAAGCCGGTGGTCTGACCATCGGCACCCAGCCATGTCAGATTGGCAATGCCGCCGATATTCAGTACGGCAGTGTTGCGCCCGGCATCGCCGAACAGCAGCCGGTGTGCAAACGGCACCAGCGGCGCGCCCTGACCTCCGGCCGCCATATCGCGGCTGCGGAAATCTGCAACGGTTGTGATGCCGGTCTTTTCGGCAATAGTCGAAGCGCAGCCAATTTGCACGGTGAAAGGGTATCTGGCTGCCGGACGATGGCGAATGGTCTGGCCGTGGCTGCCGATGGCGGCAATATCCGAGGGTTGAAGTCCGGCTGCGGCAATGGCTTGCAGTGCTGCATCGGCAAAGGCGAGTCCAAGGGCCCGATGCAGCTCGCCCATGACATCGATTTCATCCATGCCGGGGGCTGCAAGCCTGAGAACGGGTTCACGCAGCTTGTCCGGCATGGGCTGCTCGGTAAAGTGAATGAGTTCAGGCCGTTTGCCCATACGTATAATGGCGACATCGATAGCGTCGCAGGAGGTGCCGGACATCAGGCCAAGGAACAAGGGAGCTTCTTTCATGAGCCCAGCATAGCCGATACAGGGATGCAAAGTCATGTACTGGCACTCACAAGTGCTGCCGCTACACTTCGCGGTCTAACGGAGTCGTCATGAAAGTTGAACAACAAGTAGAATTACTCGGCCGCGGTGCGCTGGAGATACTGCCCAAGGGAAGCCTTGAAGCGAAGCTCAAGCAGGCGGCCACGGAAGGGCGGCCACTGCGCGTCAAGGCGGGCTTCGATCCGACGGCGCCCGATTTGCATCTTGGGCATACAGTGCTGCTTGAGAAATTGCGCCAGTTTCAGACATGCGGTCATCAAGTGGTCTTTCTGATCGGCGACTTCACCGGCATGATCGGCGATCCGACCGGCAAGAATGAAACCCGTCCTCCGCTGACGCATGAAGAAGTTCTGATTAATGCCGAGACTTACAAGGAACAGGTGTTCAAGGTGCTTGATCCGGCGCAGACCGAAGTGCGCTTCAATTCCGAATGGCTGAACCAGCTCACCGCTGCTGATCTGATCCGTATTGCCGCCAAATCGACCGTGGCGCGTATGTTGGAGCGCGATGATTTCGAAAAGCGCTACAAGGGTGGCCAGGCGATCGCCATCCATGAATTTCTCTATCCATTGATTCAGGGGTATGACTCGGTGGCGCTGGATGCCGATGTTGAGCTGGGCGGCAATGATCAGAAGTTTAATCTGTTGATGGGACGTCAGTTGCAGGAGGCCTACGGCAAGCCGCCGCAGACGATTCTCACCATGCCGTTGCTGGAAGGGCTGGATGGTGTGAACAAGATGTCCAAGTCTCTTAATAATTATGTCGGCGTGGCGGAGGCTGCGAAGGAGCAGTTCGGCAAGCTTATGAGTGTCTCCGATGAACTGATGTTCAAATACTACGAATTGCTTAGCGATGTAAATCTCGACGATATTAAAGCCATGCATCCGATGGAGGCCAAGAAACAGCTGGCGGCCATGATTGTCGAGCGTTTCCACGGGGCAGGTGCCGGGCAGACGGCACGGCAGGGCTTTGAAGCCCAGTTTGCCAAAAAGGAAGTGCCGGATGATGTGCCGGAGGCAGCGCTGCATGCCGAGGATGGTGGCTTGTGGATTGTCCGTGCACTCAGCGAGACGGGGCTCACGGCCTCCAACGGCGAAGCCATGCGCATGATTAAACAGAATGCACTTTCCGTCGATGGTGAAAAGGTGACGGACAAGGATATGCAGCTGAAGCCCGGCGGCCCGTATCTGATCAAGCTGGGAAAGCGTAAGTTCGTCAAGCTGACTGTTACTGTATGATGGCTTCGTAAAAAGTCATCATCGCGCCCATGGACGGCCTCTTTACGACTTTATCATTGTATAAGTAGCTCCGGCGTTTTGTGATTGGGCCGGCCATATCATTGAATCCTGGTGGCGCTGTCCACTCTTCAATGTTGAAAACAGCGGTTATATCTGAGTTGTCCGGATGCTTTGGGCGGGCATGAAAAAGGTTTCATCAGAAAGGTGTTGACGCCGCCTTTCGCGCCGCTAATGTTCGCCGCCCTCGCAAAGATGAAGCGCCGCCGGAAGGCAGTAAATC
>CAZDJY010000128.1:0-3556 GCA_964505835.1 uncultured Zetaproteobacteria bacterium
TCGGCAGGTTCTTTTTTCCAGGCTGAGAAGATGGTGTCATCTTCAAACAGTTCCTGTGGATTGATGGTCTCATCCGGTCGGGCAAGGATGCCCTGATCCCTGTACTCAGGGATCGAATCCATGCAGTAGGCGACCAGCTCGCTGCATATCCATTTGTCGTCATGGTTAAGTAGCTTATCCAGTAAATCCTCGGCAATACCGCCGGTGATGTTATTGATCAAATGGCCGAGAAATGAACCTGCGGCGGCAGCACCGACAATCAGGGCATTGTCATAAGGTTTGCCGATCTCGGGCCGGGCCAGGGCTTCCATCTGATCGGCTATTGCAGGCGACAGGTCCCTGGGCTTGCGAAAGAAGATCTGACAGTTGGGATCGTCGAAGTAGGTCTGCAGGTCGGCCTGGCGAACCCCGGAGCCGACGGCCTCGATGCATTCGTTTTCGCCGGTCACCAGCAAGGCATGTGTGGCAAGGATATCGCCCATGCGGTCCCAGCGGGTGAACCATGCGGTACCCCTGGCAAAGATATGATCCTTAGGGTAGGTGAAGCCAATATAGCCTTTGTCATAATTGACGCCGTATTCCGGTGCCACATATTGAATCATCAGATCGCTCATCTGCTTCCTCCCTTCCTTTCTGTCTGTGCGCTCTGATCAAAGAGTCAGAAGGTTTCTCCGTGCCCTTCTCGCTAGTGTAGCATACCCTGAATGCACTCCAGCAGACCCGATTCAGCGCTGGCGCGCTGAGGCAACACCCATAAGGGCTGATCCTGGGGCCACAGGCGGGCCAGTTTGACGGCATCCTTGCCTGTTACCGCAACCGGATGGCCCGTGCCAAGCAGGGCTGCCACATCAATTGACGTGTAGCGATGGTGGTCGGCAAAGACCCGCTTACCTAGCAATGATAATCCCGCATCCTCAAGATCGTGAAAAAAGCGCTGCGGGCGGGCAATGCCGGAAGCGGCAAAGACACATGCCGGCGCATCAATGCCCGTGTGCATGACATCGGTCAGCGGCCCGGCCAGTGCCTGCCAGTGCCATTCTTTAGCGCTGCCAAGCGGCTCGGCATGATCCTCACCAGTGCGCACGACGATATCGGCACGCTGCAGGGTGCTGACAGGCTCGCGCAGCGGCCCGGCCGGAATCTGGTGGCCGTTGCCGACGCCTTTTCCCGGGATCAGGACGATATCGCAGACGCGCTTCAACTGCCGGTATTGAAAACCGTCATCGAGGATCATCAGATCACCGAGATGCGTGGCCATGGCGGCTGCCTGAACCCTGTCGCGGGCGGCGATTACCGGACAATTGGATTGTTGAGCCAGCAGGACGGCTTCATCGCCGACCTCGGCCGGGTCGGCATCTGCACCGACCTGCACGGCTGCGGCCGCCTTGCCGCCATCCCCGCGGCACAGGATAACCGGTTGATGCCCGGCCTCTTTCAGCGCTCCTGCCAGCCAGATCACAAACGGCGTCTTGCCGCTACCGCCAGCCGTGATATTGCCGACCGAGATCAGGGGTAGTGCGGGGCTGATGCAGTGCGCGGCGCGCTTTTCAAGGTTGCGACGGTTGCTGGCCGCATAGATCGGCTCAACGAGGCGCAGCCAGAAGGGCGGGGGGCTATCCTGCCACCAGATGCGCTCGACCCATGCATGCAGGCCGCTCATGTCTTGCTTGCCGCCTTTGGAAGCAGCGGCCGAATAGCCTCAAGGATGCGCGGCAGCACCTGCGTGCGCTCGGCCATGAAGGTGACAGCGCTCTGATGCAGACTTTGCAGTTCGTCGGGATGCGCAATCAGGCGGCGGATGGCATCGCGCAGTTCCGCGTCTCCAGCGGCAACGATGGCGGCCTGCTCATGTTGCATATCCCGGATGATGGCACGGAAATTCTGCATATAGGGGCCGGTCACCACGCCGCGGCCGCAGATGCTCGCCTCCAGCGGGTTATGGCCGCCGATATCGATCAAACTGCCGCCAATAAAGGCAATATCGGCAATGCTGTACAGGTCAGCCAGAATACCCATCGCATCGATGAGCATGATTTCTTTCGGCGCTTCATCCTCGCCGTCCGACCAGCGACTCAGATGATAACCTTGCTGCCGGATCAGCCCGGCAACGGCATCGAAGCGTTGCGGATGGCGGGGCACGATCACGGTGAGTAAATCAGGACGTAGTTCGAGCCAGTCGGGCAACATGGCCAGGATTTTTTCCTCTTCGTTTTCGTGGGTACTGGCCACGAGCAGGATCGGGCGATGCCCCGAAGGATCCAGACGATGGCGTAGCCGATCAGCCTGCACCGCGGGAGGTGTGAGGGCATATTTCATATTGCCGGCCACCCTGATGTTATCCTGAGGCACCCCGATAGCGGCCAGCCTTTCGGCATCGATATCACTTTGCGCCAGAAACAGTGAGACCGGGGCCAGCCAGCGACGCCACAGCCAGCGCGAACGCAGGTAGCCGGGAAAGGATCGATCAGAGATACGGGTATTGATGCCGACCACCGGGATGTTGTTTCGACGGCAGGCTTTCAGCATACCGGGCCAGAACTCTGTTTCAGTTAATAGCAGAACTGCCGGCTGCAGCTGCCTGACCAGTCGGCGCATCAGGCCGGGAATATCCCAGGGCAGATAAGAAACGGATACGCCTTCAAGCTGACGCCTCGCATGCGCAAAGCCGGTGGCGGTCACGACGGTCAGGTGAATAGTATGCCCGTCCTGCTGCAGACTTTTGATTAGTGGCACAACCGAGCCGACTTCGCCGACCGAACAGGCGTGAATCCAGATGCATCCGCGAGTCGGAGCGGGTAAATCCAGAGTCAGATGCTGGCGCCATTTGACGGTAGCTGGAACGTCGTCAATCATGTCGGTTTGCTGCATTGGGAGACATCATAGGCGTATTGGAACAGGAATCGACGCCGGACTCCAGCTTCGGGGCATGTTCAACGGCCGGCAGCGATAGCACTTGCAAGTTATCGGCGCTTGCGCTTGCATGAGGCGGCAAAAAAGACCGTACCGATTTTGTGGGCCTGTGCTATACTGGGGTATCAATAAGGAGGAGTGGGCGTGAGTAATGTAGATAAACCGATTGATGTTGCATGGCTGGAAGATAATATCCTGAAATGCAAACTTGGTGATGCAGAAAAAGAGCAATTGACAGGCGTGGTTGAGCGGGTTGAATTTTCCAAGGGCGACACCATTGTGAGCGAGGGCGACAAGGGCGGCGTTCTGTACCTGCTGCGCATGGGTTCTGCCGATGTTCTGAAGGAGAGCGGCGGCACTCAGCAGCGTATCACGACGGCCAAAGATGGCGCATTGTTTGGCGAGATCACCTTTCTGACCGGTGAGCCGGCCAGTGCTTCGGTGATTGCGAATGGCGATTGCATTGTCTACAAGATGACTCGTAGCGGCTATACCAAGCTGATGCAGACCAGCCAGGAACTTGTTTATGCCCTGTTTACCTATATGCTGGTGTATTCATCCAGGATTGTGCGCAAGATGAACGAGGAACATGCCGGCATGATGGATTTCATGACCGGAAGCCATAAATAAGCGCTAGTCAGTTTTT
>CAZDJY010000129.1:0-3547 GCA_964505835.1 uncultured Zetaproteobacteria bacterium
GTGATAATGCGCTGCATGCGCCGGGTAAGCGCCAGATGCGAAATCGCCAGCAAAAACAGCGAAACAAGCATCAGGGCCAGGGCAAAGCGGATGATGGATTGCTCAAGCTCATGGATGGCCAGTTGTTTGGCCGGCCCAAGGTCTAAACGAGCCAGCAGGACGCCAAATTGCTTCGAGCGCAGGCTCTCGTTTTCAGCAGGCAGCTGCACCGGAAAATGCGTCCACAAAGTCAACCGATCGCCAGAAAGATGCGCGTGCCCCGCCATCTCAGTGCGCGTGCGCTCGTTCAGTTTCTTCAACTCTGCCAGATACTCGCCAATTTTAAGCTCGGCAAGAGCTTGCTCCTGCCAAGCCAGACGGGTTGCCGCCATCACCTTGTCATGATTATCGAGCAACAGTGCAAAATCCAGCTCCGGCTCGGTAGCCAGGTTGCTCATCTCGATGCGCACGGCCTGCATGTCCCCGTGGCGCAGCGCATATTCCATATGAACGGCCGTACGGTGCATATCTTCCTGCTGATTGATACGTCCGTTTTCTTCGATATCCCGTAGCAATCGATCGCTCTCGATCAGCCAGTAAACTGCAGCCAGAAATCCGGCCAGCAGCAGCACCAACAGCGGCAGCAACCAACGCATCGGCAGCCACCCGATGCTGGGCAAGCCAGAGGAAGCGGGCTCAGAAGCGCTCATTGGCCCTCTTCAGGCAGACACGCCGGGCTTAACAAGCCACCAAGCGATACCGGCTTGCGCAGTAAGCCTTCTTCAAGCATGGAGTCAGCAAGCATTCGGGCAGTGCCCGCCAGTAACGGCTCGTCACCGCCTAGCAGCCTCCTGTTCTGTTCCACATCCGGCAATTTCATACCCCGGTACTGGTTCAATATTTCTTCCGCCGTCAGGCCCGGGCGACCGCGCATGCGCTCAGCCGCATCGGAGGGCTTTGTCAGCAGATAGTCGAGCGCCGCAAACCACTGGCGAAGCAGATGATGGATGGTGGACCGTTGCCCATCAAACGCGGATTCACGTATCACCAATACATCGACCACTTCGCCGGGGATGCGACGGCTGTCGAAGATCACATGGCCGCCCGCAGCCTGCAGATGACTGACAACCGGCTCTAAACTAACCACCGCATCCACATCACCTTGCCGGAATGCCTGTTCATGTTCGTTGAGCGTCAGGGGTACAAGCGTCACATCCGCCCGGCTCAGCCCCTCGAGTTTTAGCATGCGGCTAACCATATACGCTCCGAGCGCCGTCGTTTCGGCCCCCAGTCGCCTGCCCTTTAAATCGGCCACAGACTCGATTCCCGCATGTGCCACGACTGCATCGGCGCCATGCGAGGTATCCATCACCAGCACCACGCGCAGCCTGATACCGTCCTGCACGAGAGTCAGGGCTTCATCCAGGGTCAGCGCAGCGGCATCAATATTGCCGTCCCGCATGCCGCGCAATACCTCGGTTGCCGACGGATACTCGATTAATTTCACACCGGAAGCCTTGAACAGGCCTAGATCACGGGCCAGATACAGGGGCTCGTAACCCGGCCAGACATTGGTTCCGAGCTTCAGCTCCGGTGCCGGAGCAGGCGTGCAGGCCGTGATAAACAGCAACACCAATGTCAAGATTCTAACCGTTAAATTCACAATGCTCCTCGTTCCTGTTTTTCCTGAACCAGGATAATTCTCAGGATAGCATACAAAGATCACCTAGTATGTAACAGTGATAAATAGCACAACCCTATCCCCTCATATGCAGGCCACAAGCTAGATAAGCAAGGGCTGTGCCCAAGTGGCTCCGTCAATCCCGGAGAAAGAATGCGGGTTTGCGAATAGGAGAAAATATAAACGGGGAAAATGCATTCGGACGGCCGAAAAAATCGCTGCCCTGTGAGTCTAGGGATACTCTGAAAAAGTCAAAACATCCGTGCAGGCGATTCCTAGAAGGGCCGCACAACCACCAGAATAACCACGGCCAGCAAGGCCAGCACAGGCGCTTCGTTGAACCAGCGATAGAATACATGACTGCGAGCATTACCGCCGCTGGCGAAACGTCTAACCAGACAGCCACAATAATAATGATAAGCAACCAGAAATCCGACGATACCCAGCTTCATCCAGAACCACGCTTCATCGTAAAGTATATCCCACTCCAGCCACACCAGAGCCGTTCCGGAAATCAACGTCAGCCACATAATCGGCGTAACAAAACGATACAGCTTGCCCTCCATGACGGACAGTTGGGCATGCACCGGACCCTCGGGGAACATGGCATGATTGACGAACAGGCGCGGTAAATAGAACAGCCCGGCAAACCAGGACACCACCATGACGATATGAAAAGCCTTCATCCAAAGCATCGGCGCAGCCTAAACACCTACGGCGACAACATCAAAACCAATCGTTACCCTTCGCGCATGCGCAGAATTGACCAGATCGAACCCTTTCGGGTAATGCAGCTTCTCGAGCGCGCCAAACAGCTTGAGGCCGAAGGCCGTCATATTGTCCATCTGGAGATCGGCGAGCCCGATTTCTCAACCCCGCCGCCAGTGCTTGAAGCGGCAAAACAATGGCTGGATCATGGCGATCTGTTCTACACCGCCTCGACCGGCGCGCCCGAACTTCAAGCGGAACTGGCGGCCTGGTACGACCGAGAATACGGCATCGATGTGGCCCCCGAACGCATCCTGATCACGCCGGGCACCTCCGGTGCATTCAGCCTGATTTATGCAGCTCTTCTGGAGGCGGGCGAGTCAGTGCTGCTCTCGGACCCGGGTTATCCCTGCCAGCGCAATTTCATTCGTCTGGCCGGCGGAGAGCCAGTCAATATTCCGGTCGGCCCCGAATCGCGCTACCATCTGAGCAGCGAATTGATCCGTCAGCACTGGCAGCCTCGCACTCGCGCCGCGGTCATCATCAACCCGTCCAACCCGACCGGAACATTGATTGAAACAGATGCCTGTGCCGAAGCGGCTGCCGCATGCCGGGAGCTGGGTGGTTATCTGATTTCCGATGAAATCTATCACGGTTTAACCTATGGAGTCCGGGCTCAATGTGCGCTGGAAATTGACGATCAGGCCATTGTCGTGAACGGCTTTTCAAAGCGCTGGGCCATGACCGGTTGGCGCATTGGTTGGGTGATCGTGCCGGAAGATATGATCGATCCCTGCAGGCGTGTCATGCAGAATATCTTTATCGCCGCACCCACACTGTCCCAGCATGCGGCGATTGCCGCCCTGTCGTGCGAGCGGGAGACCGAAGCCATGCGCAAAGCCTACGATGAGCGGCGGCGTTATCTGCTGGCCGAATTGCCCAAGTTGGGCTTTGAAATCGTCATTGAACCGCAGGGAGCGTTTTATATTTACGCCAATGTAAAAAATATCACAGCCGATGCTCGCGAATTCTGCTGGAATATGCTCGAGCAGGCCGGCGTGGCCATCACGCCCGGTGAGGATTTCGGCAGTTTCAAAGCAAACGAGCATGTTCGTTTCTCCTATGCCACCGGCATCGACGACATCCGCCAGGGTATCGCTCGCATGCAGGAGTTTTTAC
>CAZDJY010000130.1:0-3546 GCA_964505835.1 uncultured Zetaproteobacteria bacterium
GGCAGGGTCAAAACCTCGCACCCGTCATCGGTCACCACCATCGTGTGTTCGAACTGGGCCGATAAGGATTTATCGCGCGTCACCACCGTCCAGCGGTCCGACAGCAGTTTCACGGCAGGCTTGCCGATATTGACCATCGGCTCGATGGTGAACACCATCCCCGGCTCGAGTTTCAGGCCTGTGCCCGGCTTGCCGAAATGCAGAACCTGTGGATCTTCGTGAAATACACGTCCGATGCCGTGGCCACAGTACTCGCGCACCACTGAACATTTTTCACCCTCGACATAGCTTTGGATGGCATGGCCGATATCTCCGAGTGTCGCGCCGGGGCGAACAACTTCAATACCGATTTCCAGTGCCTGGCGGGCCACCTCGACGACTTTTTGCGCGCGAACCTTGGGCTGGCCGACAAAGAAGGTCTTACTGGTGTCGCCATGCCAGCCGTCGATGATGCTGGTGACATCGACATTAACGATATCGCCGTTGCGTAGCTTCTTGTCGCCGGGGATACCGTGGCAAACGACATGATTGACCGAGGTGCAGACCGATTTCGGAAAGCCGTGATAATTGAGTGGAGCAGGAATGGCGCCTGCCTTGATCGTGAACTCATGCACCAGATCATTGATGTCGTCCGTGCTGATGCCCGCTTCGATATGCGGCTCGATCATCACCAGTGTATCTGCCGCATGACGGCAGGCAGGGCGCATGGCCTCGATATCCTCGGCTGATTTGATGTTGACCATAGAGCACTCCGAACAGCCCGGCTGTTGTCTTCGGGCTTGCGATGGCGGCAGTCTGGCTTATTCTGAAACATTGTCCAAGAGCGAGGCATTGCGAGAGACATTCCGATGCTCCGGATATCAATCATGGGGGAGGATAAAGTCATGCGTATATATCTTGTGCAGCACGGGCTGGCCAGGGATGAGAACGAGGATGCGGCCCGCCCGCTATCGGATCAGGGACGCGAGGATGTGACCCGCACAGCCGGTTTCCTCAGCCTGTTTGAGAAACCCATGCCTGTCTGGATTGCGCACAGCGGCAAGCTCAGGGCCGCGCAGACCGCCGACATGTTCGCCGAAGCCTGGGGTGGAATCGAGGTGCGTAAGGCGCTGGATCTGGCTCCGAACGACGATCCGGGCATCTGGTCGGCGCATCTTGCCGGATTGGGTGAGGATGTGATGCTGGTCGGGCATTTGCCCTATCTGCAGCGGCTGGCAGGTCTGCTGATCTGCGGTGATACGAATGCTGTGCCGGTGCGTTTCAGAAACGGTGGCGTGGTGTGTCTGGAGAAAGGCGAATCGGGCTGGAGCATACTCTGGCAGATTAATCCCACCCTGTTCTATGGCGAGGACTGATTCGCAAGGACGGAGTTATGACTTTTCCAAGTTATAGCTAAATGATGCGTGTTACCGGTGCAGCGCTTCGAAGATTCTTTCGGCATAGATGGTTGAAATGCCAGGCGCCTGGGCCAGTTGTTCACGGCCGGCTTTTTTTACCCCTTCAATGCCGCCGAAATGTTTAAGTAGCGCAGTGCGCTTGGCCGGGCCGATGCCGGGAATGCCTTCAAGCTGTGAGGTGAACATCGCTTTCTTCTTGCGCTTGCGCATATAGTTGCCGGCGAAGCGATGGGCCTCATCGCGTACCCGGGCAATGAGTAGCAGGGCGGGGGAATGGCGGCCGGGCTTCAATGGCGAGATGTCCTGCCCGTCTTCTGCTTTCCAGCCCGGCCATAGCATTTCTTCGCCTAGCTTGCGGCTTGCGCCCTTGGCGACAGCGACGAGCTTCAACGCCTCAAGGCCGGCCTCGGTGGCACAGGCTTTTGCGATAGCCAGCTGGCCGCGTCCGCCGTCAATAAACATCAGATCGGGGCAGGGCAGGGTTTCTTCACGGATGGCGCGAAAGAAACGATCCAGCACGGCCTGCATGGCGGCATAATCATCGCTGGCCGGCACATCTTCAAGCTTATAGCGGCGATAATGATCTTTGTCCGCACCTTCCCAGCCCGCATAGGTGATTGCGGCAACCGTCTGTTGGCCGCCCAGATGTGCATTATCGACTGCGGCAATCAACTTCGGCGTGGCCGAAAGTCCGAACAGATCGGCCAATGCCTCGAAGGCGGCCTGTTGATTGATACGGTTGCGACTGGCCAACATTTGTTCGCCGGAATGCTGAACCCGATGCAGCCATTGCAGGCGTGCGCCGCGTTTGGGGCTGCGTAGTGCAATGCGAAGTTTGGGCGCCAGTAATGCAAGCAGACGCTGCAATTCCTGCACATTCTCCAGAGATGCCGACACGAGGATTTCCCGCGGCGGCTCCTCCCGCTGATATCGCTCCGTGAAAAAGGATTGCAGGATTTCCAGATCGGAGGCATCCACGGCCTGATCGATACGAATGCTGTGCGTACCCAGATTGCGTCCGGCCCGGCGTACGCCGATGCTGGCCATGACCATCGTCGGTTGTCGGATCAGAGTTATGGCATCGGCTGCCTCAGGCAGCCCCTCGCCCTCGGAGCCGGCCAATACGCTACGCAGGGCACGGATGCGGTCGCGTAGCAGGGCGGCCTGCTCGAATTGATGTTGTTCGGCCGCTTCCTGCATGGCTTTTTCCCACTGCCCGATCAGCACGGTATTTTTGCCCTTCAGGAAGGTGCGCGCATCATCCACTTGCTGACGGTATTCCTGCAGACCGACGACATCGCAGCAGGGGGCCGAACAGCGTCCGATCTGATGCTGCATGCAGGGGCGGGAGCGATTGCGGAATACCGCGTCCTCGCAGTCTCTGAGGCGGAAGATCGTCTGCATCACGTGCAGGGTGGAGTGCACAGCGCCCGCATTCGGAAACGGGCCGAAATACTCGCCGGCGCGGCTGCGCTTGCCGCGATACATGATCAGCTTCGGATAGTCCTCGTCGGTGAGCAGGATATAGGGATAGGACTTGGAGTCCTTCATCAGCACGTTGTAACGTGGCTTGAGTTGTTTGATAAGATTATGTTCGAGAATCAGCGCTTCAGCCTCGGACGGGGTAACGGAGAAGTTCAGATCGCGAATCTGCTGGACCATGGCCTGCGTGCGTGGCGATTCTGGCCGGCGCTGGAAATAGCTGGAAACCCGTTTGCGCAGATTCCGCGCCTTTCCAACGTAAAGCACCTTGCGTTCGGCATCGAGCATGCGATACACGCCCGGTTCGCGCGGCAGGGTAGACAGATCAATCGGCGGTTCAAACCACATGCATAAACGCTAACCAGAAAGGAGCTCTGATACCAAGCAGAGGGTTTTATGGCTGGTAAGCAGCTCTGATTCTAAGATCTGCTTCCGCAGCCAAAAGCGGACGTTCAGATTTATCTGATAGCGCCACCAATTACAAGTCACCGCCAATAAAGCAATCCCAATATTGACAAGCTCACAAATAAGATCGAAGAGGCAATACACCCATAGTATTTAAACATATCCTCATTTTTAGACACTTTTATATCGCCATATCTAAAATCTTTATAAATTAACCCTCTCAATAAAACCCAAGTAAAATAAATGGTAAACGACGAAAAAA
>CAZDJY010000131.1:0-3527 GCA_964505835.1 uncultured Zetaproteobacteria bacterium
GCTTGCCGGGGAAGCGGAAGAATCACAGACCGGGCCGAGGGTTATCCACCTTTCCGATAGCGATGCCGTTCCGACCAACACCCGAGATTTGTTTGCTTCTGATGCTGTTGTTCCGGATGCTGCATCTGCTGAGGATACTCAGGAGAAATATACGGATGCCGCAACTGATGATTCCGATGCGCATGGCGTGGTGATCCTGACTCAGGACATGATGGTCGATGACCATCAGAATTCACTGCCGTTTGATCAACATCCTGTGCCTTTGTCGGCTGCGGAAACAATGGATGAACAGGAAGCGGTTGTTGAAGATGAAAATGAAGGTGAAAAGACGCTTGCAGATCAGTCTTTGCCGGACAGTATGCCGCCAGCCTGGGAAGAGGCGATCAGCGATCGGGTGGCACGCCGGATTGAGGATGTGTTGCCGGCACTTGTCGAGGCCAGTGTGAAAAAAGCTTTGAAGAAAGCCAATAAGCGGAGAAAACGGGGCAAGCGGAAAGCTCGCCCGGATTGAGGCCCACCTCCTGGGCATAGTGGAAATGATGGATGGGGCGGCATGCCCAAAGGAGAAGGAACAAGCGATGAGCCAGCAAGAGTTAGCCAAAACATACGAGCCGCAGGCAGTTGAGCCGGCGATTAATGAACAGTGGCTGAATTCAGAAGCTTTTCAGCCTGCCGTCAACCCTGACTCTGACGAGGCTTATTGCATCGTTATTCCGCCACCGAATGTGACCGGCAGCTTGCATATGGGCCATGCGTTTACCTTTACGATTCAGGATTCGCTGATTCGCTGGCAGCGGCTGAAGGGCAAGCCCACACTATGGCAGCCGGGCACCGATCATGCCGGCATCGCGACGCAAATGGTGGTCGAGCGCCTGCTCGATAAGGAAGGGGTGCATCGCCGTGACCTGGGTCGCGAACGTTTCCTCGACCGCGTCTGGGACTGGAAGGAACATTCCGGTGGCACCATCGTCAATCAGCTGAAGCGTCTGGGAGCATCCTGCGACTGGTCGCGCGAGCGATTTACGCTTGATGAAGGCCTGTCGCGCGCCGTGCGCGAGGTGTTCGTTACTTTGCACGAGGAAGGCCTGATCTATCGCGGCAAGCGGCTGGTTAACTGGGACCCGGTGCTGGAAACGGCCGTCTCCGACCTTGAGGTGCAGCATGAGGATGAAGATGGGCACATGTGGCATATGTGTTATCCGTTCGCCGATGATCCCGAGCGCCATGTCATTGTTGCCACGACGCGCCCTGAAACCATGTTCGGCGATGCTGCCGTAGCGGTGCATCCGGATGACGAACGTTATCAGGATCTGATTGGACGCAAAGTGCTCCTGCCGCTGACCAATCGCACTATCCCGGTGATTGCCGATAATTATGTGGACCGGGAATTCGGGACGGGTTGCGTGAAGATTACGCCGGCCCACGATTTCAACGATTATGATGTCGGTAAGCGCCACGATCTGCCGCTGATCAATATCCTGACGCCGCAGGCGCATATGCTCGATTGCGATGAAGTGCCGGAGAAATATCGCGGCATGGAACGCTATGAGGCTCGCGAGCATGTGGTGGCCGATCTGGATGCTGAAGGGTTGCTGCACAAGATCGAGCCGCATTCGCATCCCATCGGCCGGGGCGACCGTTCGCATGCGGTACTGGAGCCTTATTTGACCGATCAGTGGTATGTGAAGATTCAGCCGTTGGCCGAGCCGGCTATCAAGGCGGTTGAGGATGGCGAGATCCGCTTTGTACCGCAGTTCTGGGAAAAGACCTATTTCGAATGGATGCGCAATATTCAGGACTGGTGCATTTCGCGTCAGCTGTGGTGGGGCCATCGCATCCCGGCCTGGTATTGCGATGATTGCGAACATATCACTGTGTCCCGCGCAACCCCCGAGTGCTGTGAAGGCTGCGGTTCCGCAAAGATAACGCAGGACGAGGATGTTCTGGACACCTGGTTTTCATCCGGTCTGTGGCCGTTCTCAACCCTCGGTTGGCCGGATAAGACGCCGGAGCTGGAAAAGTTCTATCCGACAAACGTTTTGGTGACCGGCTTTGACATCATTTTCTTCTGGGTGGCCCGGATGATCATGATGGGGATGAAATTCACCGGCAAGGTGCCGTTTAAGGATATCTACATCCATGCGCTGATTCGCGATGCCGAAGGCCAGAAGATGTCCAAATCCAAGGGTAATGTGATCGACCCGCTGGAAATGTCGGACAAGTACGGCGCCGATGCATTGCGCTTTACGCTGGCCCACATGGCGACACCCGGCCGCGATGTGAAGCTGGATGAAAGCCGCATCGAATCCAACCGAAACTTCATGAACAAGATCTGGAATGCGGCGCGCTTCGTATTCATGAACCGCGGCGATGCTCAGCCTGATCCGGCATTGCGCCCGCAACTGGATGTGAACCGCTGGATTCTGGCCGAGCTCGATGCAACGGCTGCCGAGGTCGAGAAGGCATTCGAGGAATACCGCTTTAACGAGGCAGCCGGCGCACTTTACAACTTCATTTGGGGCACCTATTGCGATTGGTATGTCGAGGCGGCCAAGGTGTCGTTATACGGCGAGGATGAAGCAGCGAAGGCTGAGACTCAGGTGGTTATGCTGACAGCTCTGCAAGGCTGGCTGCGACTACTGCATCCGATCTGCCCGTTTATCACCGAAACCCTGTGGCAGACCTTACACGGTCCGGATGCCCGCTTAGTCACCGATCAATGGCATGAACGGCGTGAGGATCACGAGCCGCAGTCCGTGTCGCGCATGCGCAAGGCCATTGAAGTGGTCTCGGCCATTCGTTCGATTCGCGGCGAGATGAACGTCAATCCCGGCAAACGCATTGCTGCATCGATTGCATCGAATGCGGCAGAACGGACTGGGCTGCAGAGTCAGCAGGAGCTGATGATGAACCTTGCCCGGCTCGAAACGCTGGACTGGCTGGAAGAAGATGCTGAACTGGAAGCGGCTGCCGTGGCACCGTTGCCATCGGCAAGGGTCTATCTACCGCTGGCCGGACTGATCAATGTCGAGGAAGAGCTGGCGCGTCTGAATAAAAACATCGCGCGTCTGGACAAGGATATTGCCAGAGGTGAAACCAAACTAGGCAATCCGAAGTTCCGCGATAATGCTCCGGCGGACGTGATCGCCAAGGTGCAGACCGAACTTGATGAAGCGCGGGCCAAGCATGCTGAAATGCTCGCTGCCGTGGAGCGGCTGAAGGCTATCTGAATGGAAACGAGCCCCGAGCGGGGGCTCGTTTGTCTGTCTCTTTGGTTGATAGTACAGAGTCAGGGAAGGGAATAGCCATGCCTAAAAATGCGATTGCCCAAGAGTCTTCTGTCGTGGATTCAATAACTCATGCCTGAGCCCTTTCTTCTTGCTGTATATACAGTAAGCGCTCGCCAGACAAACCACTGCCGCTGAACTGTCACAAAGCTGACATGATCACTTGTTACAGTCGCCCCGGTTCCGGACCAATTCGGCTTGTCATGTCGCAGCCTTTTCGATCATCCTCCTTTCGATGAT
>CAZDJY010000132.1:0-3497 GCA_964505835.1 uncultured Zetaproteobacteria bacterium
CCTGCTTTTGTTCGGTCTGGCCTTTCTGTTCAAATATTCCATCGATCAGGGCTGGCTCACCCCGGTCGTCCGGATTGGCACGGGCATATTTCTCGGTTGTGGCCTGATTATCTTCGGCCTGCGCATGCTCGAGGCTCGCTTCACCCTGGCTCGCACTTTGGCCGGCGGTGGCATCGCCTGCCTTTATATTTCGATCTTTGCAGCCTTTCAGTTGTACCATCTTATTGCCTTCGAATTCGCCTTTGCCGGAATGTTGCTGACTACCTTAATCGCCTTTGCCTTAAGCCTGAAGAGCCTTGGAGCACCCATCGCCTTCATCGCATCCATAGGCGGCTACGCCACGCCGTTTGTACTTTATACGGGCAACGAGAATCTGGCCGGCCTGTTGATTTACGGCGGACTTATTTCACTGATCGGCTGCCTGGTGTACCTGTATCGCCCATGGCGATCGCTATTGATTGTCACCGTCATAGGCGGCTGGGCTATCCTTGTCGCCGGATATACCTCGGCCGGCTTCCGATCCGACAATATGAACCGCGATGCCGCTCTCACCCTTCAGTACGGGGTGATCTGGTTTTGGGCTCTTTATGCCCTTGTGCCGCTGCTGTCTTTAAGAATCCGCGATAAACTGGATCAGGCTGTTTTCGGATTGGTGATAAGCACACCCACCCTTGGCATGGCCTTCACTGAGCATCTGTGGGAATTTCCGTCCATCCAGTGGGTTGGCATATGGATGGGCATCGCTGCCATCTATGCAGGCATTGCGTTTGCACTGCGTCGAAAGAGCGAGGCCCTGGCCTGGAGCCATGGCCTTGCTGCAGCAACCCTGTTCACCGTCGGCTTATGGCATCTGCTTAGCCGGGATGTGCTACTGCTGGCTATTGCGCTTGAAGCTCTGGCATTGCTCGATCTGGCCCGTCGATTTAAAGCCGATGTGCCGGAAAGAATCGGCCATCTGCTCATGGCAGCAGTGCTGTACGTGCTGATCATGCAACTGGTGGAAGATGCAGCACTGACACCGCCCATCCTCAACACCAAGGCCCTCACCGAACTGGCTGTGATAGGCATGTGTATGCTCGTTGCATGGCGTTATTCAGAGAGTGGGCGCAGCGCATATGCGCTCGTCGGGCATTTGACATTGCTGGCATGGTTTTATCGGGAGCTGCATCCGTTGGCCAATGGCCAGGTATTCATTTCAGTTGCCTGGAGCGTGTACGGAGCAGGTTTACTCATCGCTGCATTTCGTCTCGGCCATGCCGGATTACGCAAGCTGGCCATGGCCACCCTGCTTCTAGTCGTTATCAAACTGTTTATTGTTGATCTCTCGCGCATTGCCGCCATCTGGAGGGTGCTGATCAGCCTTGGCCTGGGCGGAATGTTCCTGCTGCTCAGCTATTATCTGCCGGGCATGTGGCGCGGCAAAAAGGAAGAATTAAAAACAACTGAGCCCCAGATGACTAAACATGAGCGAAACAAGACCTGAACCCGAATACTCGTTTGCTGTTACATGTAATGTTGCAGCTAAGGTATGTGACTCACAAGCCGAGAGGAATGAAAATTTGAGACAACAATATTTTGTAGCGCATTTGTTATTGGGATTTATTTTTCTGGTGTTGACCGCACCGATACAACAGGCGTATGGAGCGGATGAACAGCCTGATTTAAAACGCTTATACGAAGTCAGTGCGTCGGAGCGTTTCCAGAATCCGGTGATTGTGATTCACGGTGTGTTCGGGGCCAAGATACGCACTACCCAGGATCGGAAAGAAATCTGGCCCGGCAGCTCATCAAAGCTGCTTTTCAGCAGCTTTGATGAGCTCGCGCTGGATATTGATCCGGTTACGCTGGAGACGCGCACAGGCCACACGGAAGCCTATGCTTTGTTTGATCGGGTGGGCGGCCACGACTACTACGGGAAAATTTTAAAAACACTGCACGATGCGGGCCGCTATGAACCAGCCATGACGGGCAGGCCGCAGACTGCAACAGCACATGCCTATTATGTTTTTGTGTATGACTGGCGGCGGGATATCAGCAGAAATGCGGCTAAATTGGATGCCTTTATCGAACAAATCCGCCGTGACTACCACATGCCGAAGCTTAAAGTGGATATTGTTGCGCACAGCATGGGGGCGCTCCTGACACGCTACTTCATTCGCTATGGAAAAAGAGATGTGCTGGATAGCGATACCTTCCGGCCGGACAATGCTGGGGCAAACAAGGTACGCAAGGTGGTGCTGATCGGTGCTCCCAATATGGGATCGGTCAGCGGCCTGCAATATTTTCTCACCGGTTATCAACTGGGCTTCGGCTCAATTCCCACCGAGGCCATGGCCACCATGCCGGGCAGCTACGAGTTGCTGCCGCATCCGGCTCGCAACTGGATGATTACGCCTGCGGGCGTCAAAGCAGACACCAAACTTTACGATATCCGCACATGGAAGCGGTTCAAGTGGTCTATTTTCGATCCGGATGCGCGCGCAAGAGTCCGGAGCCGGTTCGATAGCCCTGAAGAGGCCACGCAATACCTGCGCGTGCTGGATCGTTTCTTTGCCAGATATCTTGAGCGTGCACGGCATTTTCACATGGCCATGTCCGTGCCGCTACAAAACTCACCAGTACGTTACATCCTATTCGGTGGCGATTGCGAACTAACGCCTGCCCGCTGCCTCATTGAGCAGGTGCGTGGCAAGGTGGTGATCCGCCTGAATCCGAAAAAAATTACGCATCGCGTGCGTGGCGTGAATTACAGGAAACTGATGCTGGAGCCGGGTGATGGCCGCGTCACCAAGCCTTCGCTGCTGGCTCGCAATTCACTCGATCCTTCCATGCCGGGTAGCAGCCGGGATGCTTTCCCTCTGGCCTATTCACTGTTCCTTTGCGAAACACATGCCGAGTTGACGGGCAACATCAGCTTTCAGGACAATTTGCTGAACATCCTGCTGTTGCAGGAAACTACAGAGGACCGAATGTTGAAGGTATCACGGCACGAGGATTAATTCGTCCGTCCCGTATGATGCCGGACCCTTATTTAGCGGCTGCCAATGGGCGCTTGCTCTGCGTGGTTGAGCATAGAGTAGCTTCTGGATCAGTTCGGCACCAAGAGGAAGAAGCGTGTTGATCGGGGCCTGAAAGCTGCCGGAAGATTCGAGAGTTCAATGGCACGCGCATATCTTGAGGGGAATTATCGGATGAATGAAATTGCTGCCTATTTCGGAGTCCACTATGCAACGGTGAGCCGGACAATCAAAAACGGGAAGGAATGTATGATTGCAAGATCCCGAATACTTCTTCCTGCTGCTCAGCTATTATCTGCCGGGCATGTGGCGCGGCAAAAAGGAAGAATTAAAAACAACTGAGGCCCCAGAGAACTAAACATGCGCGAAACAAGACCTTTTTTCTCTGCTAGATGATCCTCGAAACTGTCTTACTATTTTTCAGGGGGAACTGCATAACGGCGGCCTTCATAAAGATCACGTACGGTTTCGATTTCCCGT
>CAZDJY010000133.1:0-3469 GCA_964505835.1 uncultured Zetaproteobacteria bacterium
CCATCAGCCTGATGGCAACCGGCACATGCCGGGATATCATCACCCTTACCATTCTGATAAATGACCCGGCCATTCACAACATTGCCAATGGCTTCGTCAGCGGCAGTTGCGGCGGTCGGTGCTGCAAACCAGGCAGCAATTGCTACAAAACCCATAGTACTAATCACACGTTTCATGCATTTCCCTCCTAATGAATTATATAAACTTATTTATCTGCTTGAGCGCGGACGGCAGAGATGTAGTTCACGACAACAACCACTGCCAAAAAACCAAAAATAATGCCATACAGGCCCAGCACATCACCTGTCTGAAACATAACCGAAGATTCGATCCAATGAGCTAACATAGTAAAGCCTCCCTAAGTGTTTAAAAATGGCATCCTGCACGGCAGATTAAAAAAGGCAAGCCTGAAATTCATCTTCCCTTCATATTCTATCCTCAATCCGGAGCAATCAGCAATGCACCGGTTAAAAACACGAAAATCCTGACCGCAACGATACCCCTACTTTGAACACGGTGATCCTGTCGGGCCTGTTTTTTCTTCGCAAGCAATTGTTTGCCTGCCTGGACCTGCAACACATAAAGCGAATACAGCGTCAGAATCAGGAATAGATGGGTCCAGATCAGAAATGAAAATAATTCTCCCTGATCGATCAGGCGCACCTTCCAGTTGTGCGTGAGGTAGAGCCACACTGGAAACAACACATCAAATACCATGATCGAAGACATCAGCGATATATGCAGTCGGTGCCGCTTGCGCATATACATGGCAAGCGCCATCACCACAAAACTGATCAATACAATGATTACGGATAACGTCATCCGTGCAATCTAGCCGCGACACCCCCGAGCGCCAGCCCCCGTACTCCCTGTGCATCGCGCAGCTTGCACCCCCGCCCTGCTTCGCTAGCCTGCCAGCGCATGACAAATCAAGCTGCCTCAACCTCACCAACCCGTTTACCAGCCTCCGACACTCCGACCGGCTCCCATCACGAACACCGCTACCTGGTTAAATTCCTGATCATGTCGGTTGTTTCGTTTTTCATCGGCACAGTACATGGGCTCTTGCAGGTGATCCCCTCGGTCCGTGCCTGGCTTGACTCGATCGGTAGCCCCTACGGTGGCCCGGGCCACATGATCGACCCGTTGGCGCATGCTCATATCAATCTGGTTGGCGGCGTAACCATCCTCGGCATGGCTGTCACCTATTACATGCTGCCAAAGATCACCGGCAAGCATATTCATTCGCATCGCATGGCCGAGCATTCCTTCTGGTGGACAACCATCGGCGTGAGTTCTTTTTATATCTCATTGCTCATCTTTGGATTCGTCGAAGGCAACCTTTGGCTGACCGATCCGGCACAGGTACCAAGCGTGCATCGCTTTTACGGACCTGTCATTTCCATAAGCGCCAGCATTCTGGCCGTCGGTTTTTGGGTTTATCTGGCCAATGTGCTGATGACCCTGAAAGACATCTATCGCAGCAAGCCCTGATGACATGAGCGGGCACACAGAAACCACTCCCGGCGACAGCACGATGCTTGAATGCGGTTGCCCTTCCGTTTTCCCCGAGTGGGATGGAGAGGATATCGATTTAGGCGCATGGCTGGTGCATGAACAAAAAGCTCCGATGTTCCTGCATATGCCTCTCGGTTATGAATCATGTCTGGAGCGCCAGCACAAGGATATCAGACGATTGCAGCTGACCGAACGCTGGCCGGGCTTTTGTCTGACCCAGTCCGCCATGTTCCATGGCCGCATTCTCTGCCCGCTGAGCGAGGATAACTCGCCGGCGCGTAACACCTATCGCCTGGCCAATCCTTTTTATGTCCGCACTCGTATTGTCCATGGGGATATTGGCGCTATTAAAGGTAAGGTGCGCGAGATGCAGTCCGAGCTTCTGGACGAAGCCAAAATGCCGAAAGAGCTCTATTTAAGTTACCTCACCTGCCCTCGCTGTCAGGAAGAACGCGGCGGCACGCGCATCATGCTTCTCAGGCATTGGGTGAGCAGCAAAAAACTACAACAGCGCCTCGATAAACAGCAGAATAAAGCCTGAGGGTTTTTCGCCTTGGAAAGCATCGTCCCTAAGCATCGGCCCTAATGACTCCGCTTAATCGCTACTCTCATCCCTCTTGAAGTAGGCAATCAGATCTTCACGATCACGTCTGGCAATAGGTGGAATGGTCATGCCGGTATTTGGCTTTACCGCACGCGGAGCCGCCAGCCAGACATCCAGAGCCCCGGCATCCCAGCGCTTGAACGGCACACCGCTAATCGTAGGCGCCCGATTAAAGATCCCCTTCAGACCAGGCCCGATCCGTTTGGATGTCAGATGAAGATGATGACATGGGGTACAACGCACCTCGGCAACCACCTTGCCCCGATCCGCGTCCGCCGCGAAAGCCGGCATCCCGGCAAGCAAGACCCCGAATAAAAAAACAATATGCATCAGCGCTCGGCCGGCACCTTTATCACGGCGAGAGGAAACACCATCTCTCCACGCTCGCCTTTGCGTTGCAGGCGTACATACAGATGATCGTGCTGCACATCCTTGACCGGCAGCGCACGTCGATAAACTCCCAGCGCACCATCCGGCATGGCCTGCTTCCAGCCGGAATGCTCGGTCCGGACATCAACCATCAGATCGGATGTGAAGCCGCGCTGCTGTCGGTTGGCAATCACCAAAAACTCGTTCATACCCGGGCGCAGAACGGTTGGCCGCGTTTCAGCGCGGATACTCATATCCTGCCAGGCCTGAGCCTCCGGAGTCCAGGCTCCCTCCTCGGATGAACAACCCGATAGCATCAACAAAGCAAGCAGAGCACCAAGCCAGAACATTCGACTCATGAACCGGCCTCAAGCGCATGGTTTTCGAGATAGCGCCTCAGCACGACAATATCGGCAGCCGGGATCGGCGCCATGCTGCGTTGTACAAGATGCTGTTGCATGCGAGCAATCACATTCGGCCATTCAGCTTTGATATGCGCCGTCGGCTGTGGCGGTGCATGACATTGCGAACAATGACGGGCAAACAGCTGAAAATCAGCGCTTTTGGCATCCGGATAGCTGAGCCCATCACCTTTCGGCGGTGCATCGCAGGCGATCAGAAGCTGCCCCGCTACGAGTGCTAACAGCAGAAAACGGATCATTTTGGCATATCGATATCATCAAGATCATCGCCTTCCTTGTCACTGTCCAGACGACCGGCCCGTTCTGAGCCGTACAACGTGGTCATGAAATAGACAAACGCACCGGCAATCAGGATGTACACTGCTGCTGCCACATGCCCCCAGGTAAACCATGGGCGCGGGTGGTCGGGGCGATCACCCCAGAACGGCAGGGTCAGGCCGAAAGCCACCAGAATCACCATAATGATAATCCCGATAAACCAGACTGGCACACGCCGCTGCGACTCTGGTATCTTCTCAACGAGTTCCCAATCTTCAAGACCGCGTTTATTCAGACG
>CAZDJY010000134.1:0-3465 GCA_964505835.1 uncultured Zetaproteobacteria bacterium
CATGGTGGCGGCATGGATTTGAAGTTTCCGCACCACGAGAACGAGATTGCCCAGGCGAAAGCGGCCAATCATGGCGACTTTGCCCGCTACTGGCTGCATAACGGGTTTGTGAATATCAATGCCGAGAAAATGTCCAAATCATTGGGTAACTTTTTCACCATTCGCGAGATCACCGAGCGTTATCACTCCGAGGTGTTAAGAATGTTTATGCTGGGGACACATTACCGCTCGCCGCTGGATTTCTCCGATGCAGCAATGGATGCTGCCAAAGCCGCCCTCGACAGGTTGTACGAAACAGCCAGGCGCACAGACGGGCTGGACGGTGAAGACGGGCACGTGAGCGATGCCTTTGAAGCAGCGATGAATGACGATTTCAATACCCCCGAGGCTTTGGCCGCGATGTTCGAACTGTCCCGCAGCATCAATAAAGGGCTGAATGCCGGCCATATCATGCGAGACGAGATGGCGCAGTTTCGTGCCATGGCCGATGTGCTTGGCATCCTGCAACAGGACGCGGATGGCTGGTTTCAGTCCGCCGATGTGGATAGCGGCCGTATTGATGCATTGATTGCCGAGCGCAATCAGGCCCGGAAAGACCGCGACTTTGCCCGTGCCGATGCAATTCGCGACGAGTTGGCAGCCGAGAGGATCGTGCTTGAGGACGGAGCCGGCGGCACAAGCTGGAAGAAGCTGTGATGTCTGAGGCTGCTGATCCGGTGGTTCTGGTGACGGGTGCGGCCGGCTTTATCGGTATGCATGTGTGCGAGCGTCTGCTGGATCAGGGACATAAGGTGATCGGAATCGATAACCTGAATGACTACTATGCTGTAAGCTTGAAGCAGGCGCGCCTGGCGCGGCTCGAAGGGCGGGACGGGTTTCGCTTTTTCAGGTTGGATATTTCTGATCGCGATGCGATGAAATCCTTGTTTGATGACTGTAAGCCGGCACGGGTGATTCATCTGGCGGCTCAGGCCGGTGTGCGTTATTCACTGGATCACCCGCACGCCTATGCTGACAGTAATCTGGTGGGCTTTCTGAATGTGCTGGAAGGTTGCCGGCAGGTGAAGGTCGAGCATTTGGTCTTCGCGTCATCCAGTTCGGTTTACGGAGCGAATCGCAAGCTTCCGTACAGTGAGGAGGATTCGGTCGATCATCCGATTTCCCTGTATGCAGCGACCAAGAAGGCCAATGAATTGATGGCGCACAGTTATGCGCATCTGTACGGCATTCCCTGCACAGGGCTGCGTTTTTTTACCGTGTATGGTCCGTGGGGACGGCCGGATATGGCCTATTTTTCGTTCACTCGCGATATCCTGGCTGATAAGCCTATCCGTATCTTCAACCGGGGCGATATGCAGCGGGATTTCACCTATATCGACGATATTGTGGAAGGCGTGCTAAGCATCGCCAACAGGCCAGCGGCGGCGGATGAGGATGAAGCCCGCTTCAAGGTGTACAATATCGGCAATGATCGGCCGGTGCGCCTGGGTCGATTTGTTGAGGTGCTTGAGTCGGCTATTGGCAAGAAGGCGATCAAGGAGATGTGTCCGATGCAACCCGGTGATGTGCAGGCGACTCATGCCGACTTAACCGAGATCAGACGCGACTTCGGCTTTGAGCCGACGACGACGATTGAACAAGGGTTGGCGAAATTTGCCGACTGGTATCGGGGCTATTACATTGTCAATGTCTAATAATGAGAGGTTTGTGCCATGAAGGTTGTAATGATCGGAGCAGGTTATGTGGGGTTGGTGAGTGGTGCCTGCTTCGCCGAATTCGGAGCCGATGTCACTTGTGTCGATGTTGCTGAAGACAAGATCGAGGCGCTGAATCAAGGCAAAATCCCCATCTATGAGCCGGGCCTCGATGAACTCGTCAAGCGTAACCATGCCGAGGGGCGCCTGTCTTTTTCCACGGCGCTTGCTGAAGTGGTTCCACACGCCGATCTGGTGTTTATCGCGGTCGGTACGCCGACCCGGCGTGGTGACGGACATGCTGATCTGCAGTATGTCTATGCAGCGGCTCGCGAGGTGGCCCGGTATTTGTCCGGTTATACGGTGATTGTTGATAAATCGACTGTCCCGGTCGGAACGGCGCGTCAGGTGGCACGGGTGATTCGCGAGGAGAATCCGGATGCCGATTTCGATGTCGCATCGAATCCTGAGTTCCTGCGCGAGGGTGCTGCTATCGGTGATTTCATGCGTCCGGATCGTGTGGTGCTGGGTGTGGAGTCGGAACGCGCCGAGAAGAGATTGAAAGCCCTTTACCGGCCTCTGAATCTGATCGAAACGCCGATCCATATCACTAACCTGGAAAGTGCGGAGTTGATCAAATATGCATCGAATGCATTTCTTGCGACCAAGATCTCATTTATCAACGAGATGTCGGATCTGTGCGAGAAGGTGGGCGCCGATGTGCAGGCCGTGGCCAAGGGTATGGGTATGGACGGACGTATCGGGCGCAAGTTCCTGCATGCCGGGCCGGGTTATGGTGGTTCGTGTTTTCCGAAAGATACGCTGGCTCTGACGCGTATTGCTCAGGAGCATGGTTCTTCGGTGCGAATTGTCGAGTCGGCCATCGAGGCCAATGCCGCGCAGAAGGCACGCATGGTTAAAAAGATCCGCGAGGCGTTGGGTGGTGATGTGGCTGGCAAGACGATCGCCGTGTTCGGCCTGACCTTCAAACCCGAAACTGACGATATGCGTGATTCTCCATCGCTGGCGATTTTGCCGCCATTGCTTGAAAAAGGAGCCATCGTTCGTGCCCATGACCCACAGGGGGTTGAAGAGGCGAAACGCTTACTACCCGAGGGCATCGAGTATGTTGATGATCTGTATCAGGCGGCGACCGACGCAGATGCGGTGGTGCTGATGACGGAGTGGAATCAGTATCGAAACCTTGATCTGGAGCGTTTGTCAGAATTGATGGCAGGCAAGGTCTTTGCTGATCTGCGTAATGTTTATGATTTGAAATCCATGCAGCAGGCTGGTTTCGATTATGTGTCGGTTGGCAGGGGTTGAGGCACGGTATGAGTTCTGAGCAGAAAAAAAGCAGCAATGTGGTGTGGCATCAGGCGCAGGTCAGTCGCGAGATGCGTGAAAGGCAGAATGATCATCGCGGAGCTGTGCTCTGGTTTACCGGGCTGTCGGGTGCCGGCAAGTCGACATTGGCACATGCGGTTGAGGAACGCTTGCATGAGATGGGTTGTCGTACCTTTGTCATCGACGGCGACAATGTGCGCCATGGCCTGTGCGCTGACCTTGGATTCTCGGATGCTGACCGGGTCGAAAATATCCGGCGCGTCGGTGAAGTGGCGGGCTTGTTTGTGCAGGCAGGGTTACTGACGCTGACAGCATTTATCTCACCATTCAGGGCTGACCGAGCGCGGGTGCGAAAGATTCTGGGAGATGACTTTATTGAAGTGCATTGCGATACCCCGCTGGATATTTGTGAGGCGCGTGATGT
>CAZDJY010000135.1:0-3457 GCA_964505835.1 uncultured Zetaproteobacteria bacterium
AATGATTTGTAAGGAAAGTGAAAATCACACTTTTCGCTTTCCGGCAAGCAAAAAGTCCATGGATGGACTTTTTGCGAGGAGATCATTATTGGCTTTGATCTATTCCCACTCGATCGTAGCAGGAGGTTTCCCGGATACATCATATACCACGCGATTGATGCCACGCACCTCATTGATAATGCGGTTGGATACCTTGGCCAGCAACGCATGCGGCAGCTCGGCCCAGTGTGCGGTCATAAAATCCTGCGTCTGCACGGCACGCAGAGCCACGACCCATTCATAGGTCCGCCCGTCGCCCATCACACCCACCGACTTGACCGGCAGAAATACGGCGAAGGCCTGTGATGTTTTCTCATACCAGCCCGAGGCATGCAACTCCTCGATAAAGATTGCATCCGCCAGGCGCAGAAGGTCCGCATAGTCCTTCTTCACTTCGCCGAGAATGCGCACACCCAGACCCGGGCCCGGGAATGGATGACGATAAACCATATCATGCGGCAGACCCAGCGCCACACCGAGTTCACGCACCTCATCCTTGAACAATTCTCTGAGCGGCTCCAGAAGCTTTAAGTGCAGCGTGTCGGGCAGGCCGCCGACATTGTGATGGCTCTTGATGGTGTGCGCCTTCTTCGTCTTGGAACCGGCGGATTCGATCACATCGGGATAGATCGTTCCTTGCGCCAGCCACTTGGCATTAGGGATTTTCTCAGATTCCTGCTGAAATACCTCGACGAACTCCCGTCCAATGATTTTGCGTTTGGCTTCCGGATCGGAAACTCCAGCCAGATGTTTGAGAAACTCGTCGGCGGCATCCACATGAATCACATGCACCCCGAGATGGTCGGCAAATGTTTTCATCACCTGTTCCGCTTCGTTCAAGCGCAGCAGGCCGTTGTCGACAAACACGCAGGTCAGCTGACTGCCGATCGCACGGTGCAACAATGCCGCCGCTACAGATGAGTCCACACCGCCGGACAGGCCCAGAATCACCTCTTCATCGCCGACCTGTTTGCAGATATGAGCAACGGCGGTTTCGATATAGTTAGGCATCGTCCAGCTATTCGAACAGCCGCAGATATTGTGGACGAAACGCGACAGGATCGCCTGACCCTGCGAGGTATGTGTCACCTCGGGATGGAATTGCAGTGCATAAAAATGTCTGTCTTCATCCGCCATGCCGGCAATCGGTGTGGAATCGTTGGAGCAGATAATATGAAACCCGTCAGGCAAACGCGTAACCTTGTCGCCGTGACTCATCCATACGTCCAGCAGGCCATCAGGCTTGTCCTCGATGCCGCGCAATAGCTCCGTATTGCCGCTGGTCAACACCTCGGCATAACCGAATTCGCGTGTTTGCCCGGTCTCAACCCCGCCGCCCAATTGAGCGGCCATAGTCTGCATGCCATAGCAGATACCCAGCACCGGAACGCCAAGTTCGAACACCACCGGAGGAGCAATCGGGGTTTCATCCTGATAGACCGAGTTCGGACCGCCGGAAAGGATAATCCCCGAGGGTGCAAAAGCGCGGATATCACCTTCGCTCATATCCCAGGGATGCAATTCACTAAACACGCCCGCCTCACGCACACGGCGGGCGATCAGCTGGGTATATTGCGAACCGAAATCAAGGATCAGAATCTTTTCCATTTTTCAACCCACCACAAAAAAGCAAAGCCGCCATGGCACACGATTAATGCCTCGCGCATGAGCGACTGTGCAGTTCTATATTATTTAATCCGGACTATTCATGAATCGTCCGGGTCAAGAATCGAGACGATAATTCGGCGCTTCCTCGGTGATTGTCACATCGTGCACATGGCTTTCACGCAAACCAGCGCCGGTAATGCGTACGAACTTGGCGCGTTTATGCATATCATCAATATTGGCCGCTCCAACATAACCCATCGAGGCCCGCAAGCCTCCGATCAGTTGATGCAGGATATCGGTAACCGGCCCCTTGTAGGCCACGCGCCCTTCAATACCCTCGGGCACCAGCTTCATCGCCTCATCCACATCACCCTGGAAATAGCGATCCTTGGAGCCCTGTTTCATGGCACCAATCGAGCCCATGCCGCGGTAGGCCTTGTAGGTGCGGCCCTGATACAGAATCTTCTCACCCGGCGCTTCTTCAGTGCCAGCGAACATCGAGCCGAACATGCAGGTCGACGCACCGGCAGCCATCGCCTTGGCAAAATCACCGGAGAACTTGATGCCCCCATCTGCAATAATCGGTACGCCGACTTCACGACCTGCAGCCGAGCACTGCATCACTGCCGTCAACTGCGGCACGCCGACACCCGCAACCATGCGTGTCGTACAGATCGAACCGGGACCAATACCCACTTTGACAGCATCAGCCCCCGCTTCTGCCAGATCGCGCACCGCTTCCGGAGTGGCGATGTTGCCACCGATCACCTGAATCTTGTCGCCGTGCTGACGCTTGATTTCACGCACCTGCTCAATCACGCCGGACGAATGGCCATGCGCAGTATCCACCACCACCACATCCACGCCGGCTTCGAACAGCGCGGCAAAGCGTTCCATTTCTTTTTCACCGACACCGATGGCCGCACCGGCAATCAGCCGACCAAGATCGTCGCGCACGGCGTTCGGAAAGGCAGTCGCCTTTTCGATATCGCGTACGGTAATCATGCCCTGCAATCGGCCTGCCTTGTCAACCACAGGCAGCTTTTCAATGCGATGTTTGCGAAACAGGTCCTTACAGGCATCAAGGCTGGTGCCTTGTTTAACGCTTACCAGGCGATCGCCCGGGGTCATCATATCGCGGACCTTGCTGGATGGGTCGCGCTCGAAACGAATGTCGCGGTTGGTGATAATACCTGAAACCTTGCCGTCCTTGCCCAGCACAGGAAACCCTGAGAAACCGTTCTCATACGCCAGACGCTGTACATCGGCGAGCAGCATGTCTTCGTTCACCGTCAACGGATCCTGGACTACGCCAGCCTCATAACGCTTGACCCGGCGCACTTCAGCAGCCTGTTGTTCAGGTGTCAGGTTCTTGTGAATGATGCCGATGCCGCCTTCCTGGGCCAGAGCAATGGCCGTTCTGGATTCGGTAACCGTATCCATAGCTGCGGAAAGAACCGGGATATTCAGCCGAATCTTCTTGGTAAGCTGGGCCGAGGTATCAGCCGTGCGCGGCAACACCTGACTGGCTTGAGGAACCAGCAATACGTCATCAAAGGTAAGCCCCTCAGTTATCATCCGGTCACTCATGCCTGTCATACCTCCGTTCGGGAAGCGCCGCATGATAGCGCAAGCGTTCGGTTCCATAAAGTAGATGCAATGGACAAGAAAAAAATTACAGCAAAACAGGCATAATCAGGGGTTCTTCACCACTTGCCAGCCATGCATGCCGGTTCAGATCAGTTTAAGGAAGGACTGAAAAACTACGTCCTTGTCGTTTTTCAGTACGTAAAGGCAAAAGCGCGGTTTT
>CAZDJY010000136.1:0-3457 GCA_964505835.1 uncultured Zetaproteobacteria bacterium
GGATGCTGTTTGTCTGAATTAGTGCCGAACTATTTCATCGAATTCACCACTAGACAATTTTTTGAGCAAGGCCTTTGAAGGTCAATAATCGTAATCGGGTCAGGCTTGATATTTGGGTGTTTCTGGTAATTATTGAGGCATGGCATGCAAACCCAGAGTTCATGTGGCAGGCGGTTGTTACCATGTGATGCAGCGCGGCAACGGCGGCAACGAGATATTCTTCTCAGCGGCTGATCGAATGCGCTTTTTGCTGTTACTTCAGGAAGGGTTAGAGCGATATGGGCATCGAATCCATGCCTTCTGCTTGATGGACAATCACGTTCACTTGCTGATGTCTTGAACGCTGTTTGCGAAACGTACGAAATCGATTCAACCTTGCTGCATGATCCGGGGAAGGGCAGGGACCATTCTGAGGCGTGCGCCATGGCTTCGCTGATGGTTCAAAATATCGAAGGCATCACACTCACTTCGTTGGCTAAGAAGCTGGGGCGTGACCTCTCAGCACTCAGCCAGGCCGCTGGCCGACTTCGTAAGCGGATGAAAAAAGTGAGCCTTTGCAAATAAAGGCAGAGCGAATTACAAACGCATTCGGTAAATTCGCCTTCAAAGCACCCAAATGTCAAGCCTGACCTAATTTCTGATTTCAGATTTGAAGAAAAGTAATCCAGATCAGATGAGGAAGATATGATAATATAGCATTCTGAAGAAAATATCTTTGCAATACATGTCCACTGACAGGAGGGAATGATGACTTCCGGATTATTTTTTTTAGGTGTGCTGGTTTTGCTCATTGGATACGTCATCGTCATTTACAACCGCCTCATCAAGCTCAGAAACCGTTTTAAAAATGCCTTTGCACAGATCGATGTGCAATTAAAACGGCGTTACGACCTGATTCCGAACCTGGTGGAAACTGCCAAGGCCTATCTGAAACATGAGAGAGAAACGCTGCAGAATGTCATCGAGGCCAGAAATCATGCCCTGAGTGCCATGAAAAAGGCTTCGGCGAATCCGGTGGATAGCACCGCCCTGCAGGGGCTCATGGGCGCGGAATCCTCCCTGGGTGCGGCGCTTGGCCGCTTCAATCTCGTCGTCGAGAACTACCCCGACCTAAAGGCGGACCAAACCATCGCTCAGCTCTCCGAGGAACTTGCCTCGACCGAAAACAGAGTAAGTTTCGCACGCCAGGCCTATAACGACGGCGTCATGGTGTACAACACGCAGCGTGAAAGCTTCCCGGACCTGATGTTTGCCGGCATGTTCGGTTTCAAGACTGCGGTGTTGTTTGAGGTCGCCAAGCCAGAGGAAAAAGAAGCCGTCAAGGTTTCCTTCTAGCGCCACACAAGCGAAAGGCGCCATCCGCCCATGGATTTTTTTAAGCTTCAGGATGAGGCACGCAAGAATACAACCGTCCTGATCAGCCTTTATTCCATGGCTATCGTACTCATTATCGTAGCAGTCTATGCCGTGCTGAGGATCATGCTTCCGTTTCTCGGATTCGCACCGTTTGATCAATTCTGGGACATACACCTTTTTGCCTGGGCCGCAGCAGGAACACTGACCATCATCATCGGTGGCAGCATGTACCGCATCTCTATGTTGGCCAATGGCGGTGGTGAGGCGGTAGCGCGCATGGTTGGCGGTCTGCCGCTGGATCAGGCTAGCCGTAAGCCGCTAGAGCGGCGCCTGCTCAATACTGTAGCCGAGATGTCCATTGCCGCCGGCACACCCGTACCCCCCGTATTCATGCTGCCGCAATCCGGCATCAATGCCTTCGCAGCTGGCTTTTCACCTTCCGAGGCGGTGATTGTCGTAACCAACGGTGCCATGGAACTACTCAGCCGCGATGAATTACAGGGTGTCATTGCACATGAATTTTCCCACATCCTGAACGGTGACATGCGCATGAAGATGAAGCTCATGGGCCTGTTACATGGCATCACGATGATTGGAGACATTGGAATCAGTCTGGTGACTGCAAGGCGCGCCCGCATCACTTACCGTGCCTCACGAGGTGGTAGAGGAAGTCCGCACCTGGCAGTCATCGCGCTCGGTCTACTGCTGTTCATGGTCGGCACTATCGGACTGGTATTCGGTGACCTGATTAAGCGAGCCGTGTCACGCCAGCGCGAATTTCTAGCCGATGCTTCAGCCGTACAGTTTACACGCAATCCGGCCGGCATTGCAGGTGCCTTGAAGATGATCGGCGGCTACAAACGTGGCTCTCGCATCGATCACCCTGGCACCAGCGAGGCTAGCCATTTCTTCTTCGGCAGTGCCAAAAAGCGTGGAGCGACAAGCTGGTGGGCCAGTCATCCGCCGTTGGTCGAGCGTATCCGCCGTATCGAGCCGAAGTTTTCTGGCGCTTTCGAACATATCGATTCGGCTACCCGCCTTCAGGCTAGCGCAAATGAAGCTGCCACCATGGGCTTTGCGGAGGAAACCAGACCAACGCCTGCCGCAACTGCATTCAAAGCCAGTGACGTGCTAGCGCATATCGGCAATCCGAGCCTTGAACACCTGAAACAGGCAAGGGCCATCGCTGCCGCTATTCCAGAACGGCTGCAAATCGTAGTTCAGAATGCCTATATGGCCCGCGCCGCCGTATATGCCCTTCTGCTTGATAACGATATGGAGATATGCAAAAACCAACTTGAGGCCCTGAAGGGAAAAGCAGATCCGAATGTGCTCCGTGAAACAATCGGCATTCAACCGGAAATAACCAAGCTGTCGCTCAAGCTGCGGCTGCCACTTTTGGACATGCTCATGCCGGCGCTACGCCAGCTTTCCGAAGCGCAATACAAGGCCTTTCGCAGCAATATCTATCTTCTAATCCGGGAGGACAGGAAACTGAGCCTGTTCGAATACAGCCTGCAAAAGATTATACTGCAACATCTGGATCGTGTGTTCGGCCCTTGGGGACCGGAGATCGCGCAGTATCACAGCCTGCAACCGCTATTGCCGGACTGCATCAGCCTTATTGCCCTCCTGGCCATGGTCGGCCACAAGGAAAGCGATGCGCAGAAGGCATTTGCCGCGTCCATGCAGACGCTGAACAAACAAGTATCCATAAAGCTTCCCGACTGTAAGGATTGTGACATCAAACAGTTCGATGTGGCTCTGGACAAGCTACGGCTGGCATCGCCGCATATCAAACGAAGGGTATTATCCGCCTGCATTATCTGTGCGAGTTCAAACGACCGGATTTCGATTGGAGAAGCTGAACTGTTACGTACTATCTCGGCGGGTCTGGATTGCCCTATGCCACCCTTTCTCCCCGGTCAGGTAGCCACCTAAAAAAGATAGCCTGTCGAAAAACTGAAATGGGGTTTGACCGTCTGTAGAAACGGGGACAGTAGATTCTTTTCCAGCTCAAGAGAGGTGAATTCACCGGGTGTTCTCAATCAAAGAGGGGTTAAGATCGCCTGGAACCGGTTCTCCCAACATCTGAAAGAGT
>CAZDJY010000137.1:0-3439 GCA_964505835.1 uncultured Zetaproteobacteria bacterium
CGGCTACGCTAAGCATCAATGATCTCATCTTCATTGAAACCGGGCTTTGGTGTCACACTACTGGCCATGATGACTGCTGCGGCACTAGGCTGGACCTGGGTGCAGGAGCCCTTGCAGAATCCGCTGGAACGAGCCTGGTATCAAGCACTGATGCCGGCCCATACCTCGGCAGCGGCGCAGAATATTGTGCGCATCGATCTCGATAGCCCGACGCCGCGCGAGCAGCTGCTGCCGCTGCTACGGGCCGTGAGCAAACATAAACCGGCTGCCGTCGGTCTGACACTCGATCTTTCCCAAGCCACCAAACATTCGACCAGCCGCTGGGATGAAATCAAGGAATTGAGTGGCACGGTCGCCAAGCGGATGCCGAAAACTGCGGCACGCATAAAACGTCTTGCAATCGACAGCCGTTGGCTGGCCGATACCGATACCCGCCTGAGTCTGGCTATCCGCAAAACCCCCGGCATCTATCTCGGCTTCACATCGAAGCCAGCCAGCGCCGGGGCCACCCCGGCAGAATCAGTATCCGAGGAACTGATCAAGCCGCGCCTGCTGGATGGCGAGCTGCCGAGCAAACATCCCCCGGCCAGCCGTTTGCCGGAGCTTGTGCCACTGCCGTTGTTTATCGAAGAGGCCTCGGGCCTTGGCGACCTTTCCGTCGTCGATGCAAATGCCGGCAATGTGCTCTCGGCGCGTATCCTTTCGCCTATAAATGAGCGCTGGCTGCCCAGCCAGCCGCTGTTGCTCGGCGTGAAAATGGCCATGGGTCATACCCAGAGCATCCGCGTTAACCATGATCATATTTCCTACGGCGAGATGCGCCTGCCCTTCGATGCCGAAGGGCGTCTGTTGCTCGGCTTTACCGCCGCCGCAGGCGCAGCCGAAGCATTCCCCGCTTTGGCCGCAGCCGATGTACTGTCCGGCAAGCTCGGCTGGCGGCAGCTACAGAACAAGGTGGTGCTGATCGGCGCGCCCGAGCGACCCATATGGCCGACCCCGGTCGGCATGCTGACCGATCGCGAACTGCAGGCGCAGATCATCACCGCCATTGTCGATCATCATTTCTTCGTGCTCTACCCGAAAGCCAAATGGGTGGATATGGCCCTGCTCGTACTGATTGCCGTGCTGCTGGTGCTATTGGTCAGTCGTCTGCCGCTGTGGCTATCGTCCACCCTGACCACCTTCCTTGCCATTGCGCTGATCGGTTTCGACGCCTGGCTGTTGCTGGTTCGCCATGTCTGGCTGCCGACAGCGCTGCCACTGTTGCTGCTCGTGGTCGGTTTCATGATCTTGATGATCTTCCGTCTGTTTCGCGACCAACAACGCAAAACCCAGCGCGAATCGGCCGATATCCGTCGCGACCTCGGGCTGCTGCACCAGCAGAAGGGTAGTCTCGACAAGGCACTGGCCGTATTCCGCCAGCTGCCACCCGATCAGGATTCGATGGAGCTGCTCTACAGTCTGGGTAAGGAATTTGAGCGCAAACGCCGCTTTCATCAGGCGGTGTCCGCCTATGAATGGATTGTCAGTCGCAATGCGAAATTCCGCGATGCGGCTAAACGGCGCGACAAAGCGCATCAGCTGGAGGCCGCCGGCATGTCAGGCTCCGGCTCGGTAACCAGCTCTCTGTTGATCGAGGGTATGGATCATAAGCCGACGCTGGGCCGTTACGAGATTGAGAAAATGATCGGCAAGGGTGCGATGGGCGAGGTTTACCTCGGCAAGGATCCGAGCATCGACCGTGTTGTGGCCATCAAAACATTACCGCTGGCCAGTGAATTCTCGGCCGACGAGATCGAGGAGGTGCGCGAGCGCTTCTTCCATGAGGCTGCGGCGGCAGGGCGCATGAATCATTCCAATATCGTTACCATCTACGATGTCGGCGAGGAGCATGATCTGGCCTTCATGGCGATGGAATATATCAAGGGCTATTCACTGGATGAACATTCCACCCCCGACAAGCTGCTGCCCATCGGCAAGGTGGTTGCCTATATTATCCAGACAGCCGATGCGCTTGAGTACGCACACAGGGAAGGCATCGTGCACCGGGATGTGAAGCCGGCCAACCTGATGATCTCCAAGAAGAAGGATATCGTGAAGATCACGGACTTCGGTATTGCCCGCATCACCTCGCATAACCGCACCAAGACCGGCATGCTGCTCGGCACCCCGAGCTATATGTCGCCCGAACAGGCCATGGGTCATCAGGTGGACCATCGCGCCGATATCTTCTCTCTGGGCACGACCCTGTACGCACTGCTCACCGGGGATAAACCGTTCAGCGGCGATTCACTGGCCTCGCTCTTCTACAACATCATCAATAACCCACATCCGGATATCCGCAAGCTCAATCCCAAGGTATCCGACACGCTCAAGCGCATCATCGACAAGGCCCTGCAGAAGGACCCGGACAAGCGCTACCAAAGCGCCGCCGCCATGGCGCGAGCCCTATCCAGGTTGAAAATCAAAGACTGAGTATTTTCTCGTTAGTCTGGGGAAGGGGAGGCATTCATGACTAACAGCACCGGCGACTCGCTTGTCGTATCGTATTTGCATTTGCGCAAAGCCATCGGGATCATTGCTGTAGCTCTCCCGTTTGTGCTTTCAATCGGCAAGATCATCCTTGAAGGCCACGGCATCCAAAGCTCTATCAGCCATTATTATTATACCGATATGCGCAACGTCTTCGTGGGGTGTTTGTTTGCCATTGGCATTTTTCTGCTTTCTTATCGGGGCTATGAATGGAGGGATCGCCTTGCCGGAGTGTTTGCCTGTATCTGCGCACTTGGGGTCGCACTTTTCCCGACCACGCCCGAACCCATACAGCTGGCTTCGCATCATCAAAAACTGATCGGCACCCTGCATTTCATCTTCGCCGGCTCATTGTTCCTGACACTCGCTTACTTCGCTTTATTTCTTTTTAAAAAGGGCCGCCCAAATCCCACCCCGCGCAAACTTATGCGAAATCGTGTTTATACAGCCTGCGGTATCATCATATTGCTTTGTATTGTTGCCATTGCAGGGGTCAAAACACTTCTCAAAGATACCCCGATCATAGCCCTTCATCCGATATTCTGGCTCGAATCCCTGGCTATTCTGGCTTTTGGCATTTCCTGGTTTACCAAGGGGGAGGGCATCCTTAAAGACCTGTGATGCAGCAACGCATTCAGAGGATCGGCCTTGTTATTGCATGTTAAGCGTAGAAAAAAGGAATTGCCTCACCCGATCAGCGTCACAGCCTCGCCATCGCGCTGATGGATGCGGCCGATGCGGTACACCGTTTCCCCCGCATCGCGGAGAACTGTTTCGGCCTTGTCCGCTTCCGCTTCTGGAAGAATCGCGACAAAACCGATGCCCATATTGAAGGTGCGATAACGCTCTTCACGCGCCACATCAGCAAAGCCGAGCAGATATTCGAATACCGGCGGCACCGGCCATG
>CAZDJY010000138.1:0-3434 GCA_964505835.1 uncultured Zetaproteobacteria bacterium
ACAATATTAATCCAGTAATCATCCGCCCCGCCAATCCTTATGGGCCAAGGCAAAGTTTATCGGGCGAACAAGGGGTAATAGCATCATTTTCACTGAGAGCATTGAAAGGAGAGCCTCTTCTTATTTGGGGCTCTGGAAAGGAAATCAGAGATTTCTTTCATGTCCAGGATCTAGCCCGACTTTGTGTCATGGCGCTTGAATCCAACTCAAATGGAATTTTCAATGCCGGTTCCGGAAAGGGCCATTCCATCATAGAGGTAGCAACCCTAATATGCCACGCTCTGAACTCGAAGGCTGAAATCAGACAAACAGAACCCCAAACCTTTGGCATCCCCGAGATTGTGCTCGACATCAGCAAGACCAAACAGCATTTCGGCTGGGAACCTCAAATTCCATTCCAAAAGGGTTTATCAGAATATTGCATGTGGATAAAAAACGCTGTTTTAGAACAAGTAAAGGCCTAGCCATGAATTGGGCCTCCCTGAAATTTCTCGTACTTTTGGCCGGACTCGCCATGCTATTGCCACTCCCTGTAATGCAATATGTTGGTGAGGAAAGCTATTACACGCTGTCTGCTTACGAAATTTATGTAACAGGTGATTGGTGGCACCAATCCATATTTGGGAATTATTGGCCCAAAACTCCTCTGTATAACTGGCTAATCATTGCAATGGCACAAACTATTGGATGGGATCACCTTGAAATTGCAGCTCGAATGGTTTCCGTCTTTGCCACCCTGGCCTCCGCTGCAATCGTATTTATGATGAGCAAGCGTCTTTTCGGCAAAGATAACCAAATTCCCTGGCTGGCAGCGCTTATCTATCTTACCATGGGTGAAGTAAGCTTCTGGTATGGCTGGCTAGGCTATGCTGATGCAACCTTTGGCTTTTTCATCTTTGCGGCCATTGCTTTTCTATGGGTAGCCATTGAAGACAGAAAGCTCTCTTTTTATATCGTATCACTTATATTAATCACACTAGCTTTTATGGTAAAAAACATAAGCTGCTACGCCTTATATGGTGCCTCCGGCCTCATCCTTTTGCATCGAATGAGGCAATGGGCTTTGTTAAAACAACCCATTATTTGGGGGCTTGGCCTGGTCACACTATTATTCCCATGGTTATATCAACATGTGTTACTATCCACAGGCTCAAATACAAGTGTTGCTATAGGAGATGCGCTTCGAAATTTTACCGGTTATAGCTTGTCAGATTTTCTTCAACACTGGATTACTTATCCGGCAATTTTTCTGGCTCGTGCCTTTCCCATAACCTTGATGCTGATCTGGTTTTTTCTACATCATAAACAGCACTTTGAATTTCGCCATGTGCATATAACACTGAGCCTCATTCTGCTTGCATGCTTAGCGCCTTTCTGGCTATCTGCGGCAGGAACCCCCCGGTACCTGATTCCGCTATACGGCCTGTTAGCGCTTCTGTTAACAGGCTTAGTCATTCAGTTGCAACCAGATCGTTTGAGGATCGTGATTAAAACCATGGCTATTATTATCTTACTTAAGGTTCCTTATAGCCTGGCCATCTTACCCTACATAAAAGACTGGCGGGAAGGGCGCGATTTAAATGCTGTTGCCGAGGAAATACTCCAGTTAACCGAGGGACATACAGTTCGCACTTGGGATGATGTTTCCACCGGTCTGAGTATCGGTGCCTATATGGATGTTCGCTTACCACCCGAAAAATATATCCGCTGGTACGATGGGAATGAGAAACAGGTTTATATCCTATACGATCACCTGAGTCCAAAACTTGGAAAACTGGTCAAATCCTATCGATTACGAGGTGACGATGTGCATCTCTACTGGCAACCTTAGGTTCGAGGGTAAGTTATGATTCTTGTCATTGGCGACATTATTGTAGATGAGTTCATCTGGGGCGATGTGTCTCGCATCTCACCGGAAGCGCCTGTGCCGGTGGTGAATGTCGAGCGCATTGATCGCAGGCTCGGCGGCTCGGCCAATGTGGTGCGCAATCTGCATGCGCTGGACACGCCTTCAGCGATGTTCGGACTGGTTGGCGATGATGAGCCTGGAGAGTGGGTACATCAGCGCCTCGGCGAACTGGATTCAGATGATCGAGGTGTGATCACCAAAAAAAACAACCGGCCGACCGCGATCAAGACCCGCATCATCGCCCGACATCAGCAGGTTGTACGCTATGACCGCGAATGGACCCATGCCGCCAGCTCCGAAAGTCATGCTGCTCTTCTCGGCTCGATCAGCGAACTTCAACCCGAAGCATCCGCCATCATACTTTCCGATTACGGCAAGGGGGTGCTCACACCTGATTATATCCGTCAGCTGATCCACAAGCTGGATGGCAACATCATTGCAGTGGACCCCAAGCCTGAGCATACCGAGGCCTATCGCGGCGCAACCGTTATCACGCCGAATCTTTCAGAGGCGGCAGCCATGGCCGGCATGGAAGCAATCAATGACGATGCGCATGTCGAAGCGATTGCCCGCAAACTGCATGAGTCATTGCAGCTTCAATATGTGCTGCTGACCCGCTCCGAGCACGGCATGACTTTATATGACGGCGCCTGCACTCACCATATCCCCACCGTGGCTCGCGATGTCTTCGATGTCACCGGGGCTGGCGATACCGTCATCGCTGTATTCACCGCCTGCTTGGCACGCGGCGATGATGCACTTAGGGCGGCCCACATGGCCAACCGGGCTGCAGGCGTAGTCGTCGGCAAGATCGGCACCGCCACGGCCGACTGGCAGGAAATCGAGGCTCATCAATGAAAGTAGCCGTCGGCATCCCGGCGCGCATGGGTTCCACCCGCTTCCCCGGCAAACCCCTGGCAACACTTGCCGGGAGACCGATGATCTTGCATGTTGTTGAACGGGCATTGAATGCCGATGTCGGGCCTGTGTTTGTTGCCACGGACGATCAGCGCATTGCCGATGCTGTAGCGCACACCGATGCCGAGGTATGTATGACCCGCGCTGATCATGCCAGTGGTTCCGAACGACTGGCCGAGGCGATGGGGAACATCGACTGCGATGTGGTGGTGAATGTGCAGGGCGATGAGCCGCTGATTGATCCTGCTGCCATCCGTGCCGTGATTGAACCGTTCCGGGATGATGCGTTCCTGCCTATGTCCACGCTGGCACATCAGATTCGTCAGGAGCGCGATCTGCACGATGCAAATATCGTTAAGCTGGTCACCAATGCCAAGGGACGCGCCATGTATTTTAGTCGCGCCGCCATCCCATTTCCTCGTGCGGGTGAACCCGCTGCATTGCAACATGTCGGCCTGTACGCCTATCGTCGCGAGTTCCTGCTGATCTACCCGACATTGACTCCCTGCCAGGCCGAACAGAGTGAGCAGCTTGAGCAGCTAAGAGTGCTACATCACGGTTACGATATCGCTGTTACCGTTGGCGACTTTCACTGCATCGGCGTCGA
>CAZDJY010000139.1:0-1120 GCA_964505835.1 uncultured Zetaproteobacteria bacterium
TTCAGTTTTTTATGATGGCTCTCGCCGTGCGGCTCAACCCACTGCTCGAATGAAGCATAGGCATTCATGAATGACTGGAATATCTCGCTCGGCATGCAGCAGATCAGGGTATGATTGTGGGCACGCACTTCAGTTTCGGGCGGTAATTGAATATAGCGACTGACATCGCCGAACATATCACCCGTACTGAGCATGCAGTCGATGGAGGTTTCGCCCTGGACGCGTTTGGCCTGAGCCTCGCCGAACAGAATAATGCAGCAGCTGTTCGGATGATGTTGCTTGTCCATGATGATCTGGTTATGCATAAATTCCTGCAAACGAGATTCCTCCGCCACCCAGCGGCGGTCGGCTTCAGGAAGCTCGGCAAAAGCGGGGTGACTATGAGTCATGGCGTGAATCATGCGAGCCTGAACCGTGCGCATCAGATATTCGCCGGCCATTGGGAAGCGTTGCATCAATTGGGAAATGGAAAGGTCCGAAAACTCCAGCAGCAGACTGTCCTCTTTGGCGGTCACCATGGCCGAGCGGGGCAGATTGTACACGCAGGCAAATTCACCAAAAAAGTGCCCGGCTTTGAGGGTGGACAGCGGTTCGTCGTGTCCATCATCCATAGCGATATGCACCTGTACCTCGCCTTCGAGGATTAGATAAAAGGTTCGGCTGATATCGCCCTGACGAACGATATCGGTACCGGTTTTGGCCTCAATCAAGCGGCCCTGGTGGAGGAAATCCATGGCTTCGCTATCGGACAGGTGATCGATCAGGGCGAAGCTGTGGCTCTTGTCGCTGTCGATCTCGACCGGACCACTGCCGGTGATACGCGCCATATTCAACAGGGCATTGACCTCATCCTTTTCCGGATGTTCGAGTTGCTCGCAGATAGCCAGGAATCCCAGCGCATAGGTGCCGCGACCGGAGGCAAGCATACGTCTGGCCATGGTCAGGGCCAGATCGCGCGCCTGCACCACTTCATTACGTTTCTGTAACATGTGAATCAAGGGTCTGGCGACATGCAGATCTTCCGGAAAAACCTTATGCAGGTCCTTATAAGTGAGCATCAGTGCATCATCATTCAACGGCATAGTTGCAAGTGTAGACGATAGTTTGTGAATGTCATCCG
>CAZDJY010000139.1:1220-3409 GCA_964505835.1 uncultured Zetaproteobacteria bacterium
ATTCTTCCTAGCCTGTTTACCAGCATGGGCTTGTTTGCGGGCTTTTATTCACTGATTGCCGCAATTCAGGGGCGCTACGAGCTTGCGGCCTGGGCGATTATCGCAGCTGCTGTCTTTGATATGCTCGATGGCCGTGTTGCACGCCTGTTGCATGCCGAAACGGCTTTCGGGGCGGAGTACGACTCGTTGTGCGATATGCTTTCCTTCGGCATTGCCCCGGCAGTACTGGTTTATCTCTGGGCGTTGGTGCATTTACCCTCCGATCTGCACAAGCTGGCCTGGCTTGGGGCTTTCTTTCTTGCCGCCTGTGCGGCGTTGCGGCTGGCACGTTTCAATGTGCAACTGGAGAATCAGGATAAACGTTATTTTCAGGGCTTGCCGACACCGGGATCGGCACTGCTGATTGTGACCGGCGTTTTATTTCATGCCGATCTGAATATCGAGCCGATTGCCTGGCTTTGGTTTGCAGCCTCGCTGCTGCTGGCATGGTTGATGGTCAGCAATGTACCGTTTGTTTCAGGCAAGGATGTGGATTTGCGCCAGCGGCGCTCTTCAGGCTTTATTGTTGCCATTATTGTGATCAGCGGTCTGGTGATGGCTTATCCTTACCGGGTTCCGTTTGCCTTTATCCTTGCCTACTGTCTGCATGGACCGATGCTGGCTGTCTGGCAAAGCTGGCGCTCTCTGAAACAGGATTCACCGGATTCCAAGCAGGGCACTGAGGAAGAAGAACCGACTATCGAGAAAAAATGATCCCGGCATGGGTGCAGGTTGACGGCCTCGGATGGTGGTGGTCTAATTTGGCACATGTTTGTGAACAGTGCATTTTCCGCAGCAACGAAGGAGCTACTTCTGCTTCGTGTGGGTCTGTGCGTTCGCTGAAGGGATTCAGTTGCTGATGCACAGGCCGCGGATTTCCGCGGCCTTTTTTGTTTGTCCGTGATTGTTTCAATGCCAGATGAGGAGAAGACGATGTCTGACCGTTTACATATTTTTGATACCACATTGCGCGATGGCGAGCAGTCGCCCGGCTGTTCGATGAATATCGAAGAGAAAATGCGCGTAGCTCATGCACTCGACAGCCTCGGCGTTGATATTATCGAGGCCGGATTCCCTATTGCTTCACCCGGCGATTTCGAGGCCGTGCATCGCATTGCCACTGAAATCAAGCATGCCCGTATTGCCGGTCTGGCCAGAGCGGCCGAGAAGGATATCCAGCGGGCGGCAGAGGCGGTCAAGCCGGCAGGAGATCGCGCCCGTATCCATACCTTTATTGCCACCAGCCCGATCCATATGGAGGCCAAGCTGCGTATGTCTCCGGAACAGGTGCTGGAGCGGGCAGTCATGGCAGTGAAACAGGCCCGCTCGCTGGCGCCCGAGGTCGAATTTTCCGCTGAGGATGCAGGTCGAAGTGAGATCGATTTTCTGTGCCGGATCGTTGAGGCAACCATTGCTGCAGGTGCTCGCGTGATCAATATTCCAGACACGGTCGGCTATATGATTCCGGAGGAGTTCGGAGCACGTATTGGCGAGTTGATCGAACGCGTGCCGAATTCCGATCAGGCGATCTTCTCGGTGCACTGTCATAATGATCTGGGTCTGTCGGTTGCCAATTCCATCGCTGCCGTGCAAAACGGCGCACGTCAGGTTGAATGTACGATCAACGGTCTGGGTGAACGGGCCGGCAATGCCTCACTGGAAGAGGTCGTGATGATCCTGCGTACGCGTTCGGATCGATTTGACATCGAGACCGGTATCGATACGACCAAGATCGTGCCGACCTCGAAGCTGGTTTCGCAGATTACCGGCATGCCGATTCAGGCGAACAAGGCCATTGTTGGCGCCAATGCTTTTGCGCATGAGTCGGGCATTCATCAGGACGGCGTGCTCAAACATCAGAAAACATACGAAATCATGACGCCCGAATCAGTCGGCTGGAATACCAATCGCATGGTGCTCGGCAAGCATTCAGGCCGTGCAGCACTGAAGGCTCGCTATGAGGAGTTGGGGGTGCATATCGACGGCGATCAGTTGAACACCGTATTCGATCGATTCAAGGTGTTGGCAGATAAGAAGAAGGACATATTCGATGAGGACTTGATGGCGATTTTGTCGGGCGATTCCGAGGTCGATTCCGAACGCGTTAAGCTGGTCAGTCTGCATGCGGCATCAGGGACAGGGGATACGCC
>CAZDJY010000140.1:0-3402 GCA_964505835.1 uncultured Zetaproteobacteria bacterium
ACGGACAGGGCTCTGACACCGATATTGTTGTGGCTTCCGCCAAGGCGCTGATTGCCGCGCTGAATAAATTGCCGAACATGCATGCCAGAGAGGTGCATGCCCAGTATTCGGGTGTTTAAGATAGAGGCAATATCATAAAAAAGGCCGGAATTTCAATTCCGGCCTTTTTTTCGTTTCGCACTTTTGTTTGTGGCTGGCTTACAAATGCATCTGGCTGAGCCAGCGCTCCAGAAAGTGAATGTTGAATTCCGCTTTCTGGAAGCCCGGATTGGCGAGTAGTCGCTGATGCAATTCCTGATTGGTTGTGACCCCCAGAATCACCAGCTCATCCATCGCACGTTGCATGCGCCGGATACATTTCTGCCGGTCCCTCGCATGCGTGATGACCTTGCCGATCATCGAGTCATAATGCGGTGAGACTTTATAGCCGGTATAAATAAATGAGTCGACGCGCACGCTGCGCCCGCCAGGGGCATGGTATAGCTCGATCGTACCGGGGGAGGGTGTGAACTTGAACGGGTGTTCGGCGTTGATACGGCACTCGATGGCATGGCCTTTTTTCTTAATGTCGTCCTGCGAAAAGGCCAGCTCTTCGCCCGCTGCCACGCGAATCTGCCACTCAATCAAATCGACACCGGTAATCCATTCCGATACCGGATGCTCCACCTGAATCCTCGTGTTCATCTCAATAAAATAAAAAGACTTATCGGGGTTCATCAGGAACTCGATCGTACCTGCTCCGACATAATCGACCGCAGCAGCGGCGGCCACACCTGCAGCACATAGAGTCTTTCGGGTCTCTTCATCAACGAAGGGGCTGGGCGCTTCTTCGAGCACCTTCTGGTTGTTGCGCTGCATCGAACATTCGCGTTCGAACAGATGCACAATATTGCCATGCGTATCGCCGAGAACCTGTACCTCGATATGGCGAGGTTCTTCCAGGAACTTTTCAATGAATACTGTATCGTCGCCAAATGCCGCTCCTGCTTCTGTTCGACACATACTGAAGGCATTTGGCAGAGCAGCTTCGGAATGCACCACCTTCATGCCGCGACCACCGCCGCCGGCTGAGGCCTTGACGATGACCGGATAGCCAGCCTTCCTGGCGATCTCCTTGGCTTGTTCTACATTTTCAACTGCGCCGTCGGAGCCGGGCACCAGCGGCACGCCCGCGACCTCCATCTTCTGTTTGGCTGATACCTTGTCACCCATGATGCGCATCGATTCAGGGGAGGGGCCGATCCATGCAAGCCCGGACTCCAGAACAATTTCGGCGAACTCGGCATTCTCGGCCAGAAAACCATAACCGGGATGAATGGCCTGAGCATCGGTCAGCTCTGCCGCCGCCATGATCGCAGCAATATTCAGATATGATAAAGCACCGGATGCAGGCCCGATGCAGACCGATTCATCAGCCAGACGAGCATGCATCGAATCCTTATCGGCTTCAGAATAAACAGCCACGGAGCGAATACCCAGTTCCTTGCAGGCACGAATAATGCGAACGGCGATTTCGCCGCGATTGGCGATCAGTATTTTGTGAAACATAATGCCCCCGATTACGCCAGTGGCGTGATAATAAAGATCGGCTGTCCGTATTCCACGGGGGTGCCATTTTCAATCAGGATGGAGTCGATGACGCCGTCATATTCGGCCTCAATCTCGTTCATCATCTTCATAGCCTCGATGATACACAGCACGTCGCCCTTCTTGACTTTCTGGCCTTCACTGGCGAAAGGATCGGCATCCGGACTCGGAGCCCTGTAGAATGTGCCGACCATCGGCGATTTGACCGCATGTTCGTCACTTGCAGTTTCCTCAGGGGCGGGCGCTGCTGTCGGCGCTGGGGCCGCTGCTGCAGGGGCTGGTGCCACAAAGGTTTGTGGGACAGCGGAAACGCTGGCGACGGGTTGGCTCTGACGTGAGATGCGTACGGTCTGGTCGCCTTCAGTGACCTCGATTTCGGTCAGGTCAGAGCTTTGAACCAGTTTGATAAGCTTTCTAATTTGGGCTATATCCACAATATTCTCCTGTTATTTAGACGTGCTGCGTAGTAATTCATTCAGGCCGCGGAGGGCGAGCATATATGAGCTTGCGCCAAAGCCGGCAATGACGCCCGAGGCTGCGTCGACCAGCATCGAGCGGTGTCGGAATTCTTCCCGGCGGTGTATATTGGACAGGTGCACTTCGACAAAGGGAATGTGCGAAGCGAGCAGTGCATCGCGAATGGCGATACTGGTATGGGTGTAAGCGGCAGGGTTGATGACGATGCCATCGATTTGGCCCGTGTCCCCTGAAGCTCCGCTTGCCTGCTGGATACGATCAACAAGGTTGCCTTCGTGGTTGCTCTGCAAACTGGATATTTCAAGCCCTAGTTGATCGCCAAGTTCGATCAGTTGTTGATTGATGTCGGCAAGAGACGTGGTGCCGTAGTGACCGGGCTCGCGCGTACCGAGAAGATTCAGGTTGGGGCCGTGTAACACCAGAACTCGCAGTTTTTTCATGCCGGCATCTCCATTCCCCATTGCTGTTTAAGCTCAATGAGTTCCATATTGTCAGGTTGGCGCATTAACAGGATACCCAGCATGGCACGCGCAGCTGCAGCATTTCCCTGCTGCCAGAGCAGGAGGGCAAGTGTCAGGGAGACCGGCACATCAGGATCGGGTGCGGCGGAGTGCTGTAATTCAAGTGCGCGACTGGCGCTATGAATAGCAGCTTGAATCTTGCCCATCGCTTTTTGCGTATGCGCCAGCAATTTCCAGGCACGTGTTTCCGCTCCCGCAAACTCAAGCAGTTCAAGCAGCAGGGATTCAGCCTCTGCATAGCTTCCCTGTTCAAAGGCCTTACGCGCTTCCTGCATGCAAGCAGATACCCCCCGCCAGTTTTCCGGTTTCGGGGTCGCCCTTAGCTGGCTATTGGGTGTGTTGGTGCTTGCTGCTAGCATGGGCCTCACGCTACTTGGCCGGCAAGAGGCGGTCAACGCAGTATGAGTGAATTTGGCATGAAAATGGGCATTATGATCACATTTTCTTTGTTTTTCTGCCAATTTTTATATTTTTTTGCGAGGTTGTATGGCTACTGCTGTAACCATCCTGTTGAATGGCGAACCGCGTCAGGTAGAAGCCGGGACCCTGTCGGAGCTTGTCGATGAACTGGGCTTGTCGAGTCGCACTATCGCCATCGAGAAAAACCTCGAAGTGGTTCCCAAAAGTCAGTATGAAACAACCGTCCTTGGCGAGGGGGATCGCATCGAGTTGGTGCATATGATCGGTGGTGGTTAAGGTATAATGACTTCGCAAGAAGTCATTATCGCAGCCATGGTCGGGTGCGCAAATCAATGATTTGTAAGGAAAGTGAAAACCGCGCTTTTCGCTTTCCGGTAGTAAAAAGGCCACGGATGGA
>CAZDJY010000141.1:0-3383 GCA_964505835.1 uncultured Zetaproteobacteria bacterium
ACCCCGGCCAGGCTATCGGGCATCCCTCCGACTTTCAGTTGATTGATTAATCGTTTGCTTCTTTCCGCAACCACCTGTTGCAGCTGCTTTTTCGACACGGGGGGTATATCAAGCTCAAGCCCCAGGCGCACCCTGTCACCAACCTCATTGCGCCAACATGCCATCGCGCTGCCTTTCACCTGATGATCGTGCAGTGAAAAATGGCATAGCAGCTTTTCACCCACCTTCCACGGCAAAGGCTCGGTGCTGGAGACACCCAGCCCCGACTCGGACAAATCATGGATCGTGGCTTGCCACCATGGCCCCTTGTCCCGTCGCATTGAGATACGCACGGACTCGACACACTGGACGCGAATATGCTGCCTCTTCTCCCGCTCATGCCGGACCATGCCGGCATATTTCAGCTTCACGCCCGAGCCATGCACCTGAGATAGGGTGAGGCGCAGACTTTGATCACTAAGCGGGATACGGGCAAAAACCGTGCGCTGTTGCTCTCCGGCCGCCACCACCCAGATAAAATCTTCGACACAGCTTACATGCAGACCCTCCTCGCGGGCCGAAAGCAGGTGCACACGAGCCATGATCGGCATCTCATGATAAAAATTGTACAACTCGATCCAGCCTTCTTTGAGCCAATGGTTGCACGCTTCACTGACAAGATGGGCATGGGCTTCCGAAACGAGCTGAGCGCGAACCTGCCTTAGTTGCTGTTGCCAGCCTTTATGCAACTCCGAGAGTAAATGGCTCTGTAGCAGATCGAAATGGCGCAACACGGAAGCGGCCGGACGCTGTTTAAAGACGGCATTGCGTGCACTGATGAGCGCATCATGTATGGCTTCAGCACAATCACCCTGCTGCAAGGAGCGGGTGACATATTGCCGTGCTGCATCGATATCGGCATTCAACAAAAGCTTTGTACCTTCTGCCACAGCCACATTTGCAATGAGCGCCTGATCTGAAGCAGGTATTTCTGATGCGGCCGCCTGATCCACCACCAATGCTTTTCCGTTTTGCGTCATATAAAGATCAGCACCTCCGGGAAACATCCCATACATGATCTATCGGTGATATCGAAAGGGAACTTAAGGATGCTCTGACTTTTTCAGCGCATCCTTAACGCTATGCCGTGTCTTTGCCGGGATCTGAGCTGTTGATTTGTTGCAGACAATCGGTTGCGGCAAGCTTGTAGCACTCTGCCAGCGTCGGATAATTGAACACATTATTGACCAGGTCACTCACAGTACCGCCAAGATTCATCACCAGTTGCCCGATATGAATCAACTCGCTGGCCGACTCGCCGACAATATGAACGCCCAGTAACTTGCCTGTGCTGCGCTCAACATTAATTTTCAATAATCCGGTTTCATCCCCGATAATCTGGCCACGGGCACTTTCCTTGAATCGACCCTTGCCAACAACGTAATCCGAATCCATTTCCTGCAGTTCACGCTCGGTTTTACCCACATAGGAAAGTTCCGGAATCGTATAAATGGCCATCGGCATGTTGGCCGCCATATCGGCAAGTGAATTTCCGCTTGCATGTACGACAGCCATGCGCCCCTGCTCCATACCTGTGGCTGCCAGCGCTGGCCGACCGATCAGATCTCCTACGGCATAGATATGCGGCACGTTGGTCTGAAAAAAGGAATTGATTTGAATCCAGCCTTCCTGCACTTCAACGCCTGCCTTTTCCAGTTTCAAAAAACTGGAATTCGGCTCCCGTCCCTGTGCATACAGCAGTGCATCGCAGACCAGTTTCTGACCACCCTCCAGATGCGCAATAACCTGCTTCCCTTGCTTGCGGATCGCATCAACGCGAGTGCTGAGCTTGAAATTTACGCCGGCTGAAAGCATGGCATCGGTCAGTGCCGCCACCACATCGTGACTTAAATAAGAGAGCACCTGTTCATGCGAGTCGATCACACTGACTTCCACGCCCAGCGCCGAAAATATGCAGGCAAATTCGCAGGCGATCACACCGCCCCCCACAATCACCATCGAGCGCGGCAAATGCCTGAGCTTCAACACCGAGGTGGAATCGAGCACCGTCTTTTTGTCGAATGGTACATGCGTGGGGCGCCGTGGCCGTGAACCGGTAGCCAGGATAATGGTCGAGGCACGCAAACGTTGCTCTTCGCCATTCGGGGAGGTTACCGAAAGGGTATGCGCATCAACAAATGCTGCCTGCCCGGGAATCAGTGACACACCGGCACGCATCAGTCGGTTGAGCATCACCGACTCCTGCTGCGCGATAACCATTTCCTTATGTCGAATAGCCTCGGCAAGCAGGCCGTGCTGATGGGTTGTTTCACCAGCAAATGCATCGCGCATGCCGCGGCGGCCGGAACGCGATGCCACATAAGCCACTTCGCGCAGCGCCTTGCTCGGGATGGTTCCGGTCTGCAGGCCTGCGCCACCGATACGTGGCTTACGTTCGATGATCCCGGCACGCTGGCCTAATTGGGCCGCTTGCAAGGCCGCATGTTGTCCGGCCGGGCCTGAGCCAACAATCAGAACATCGAATTCAGTGTGAGACATGCTGCTGCTCAAAAAGGCTGCGAATGGCTTTGATACGCTGACGATTTGCGCCAAGGTCGGAATGCCCCACTCGAGAGGCAGAACGCAGATGTATCAGTCCCGCAGTAGTGTCCAGCCTTGCTTCAACATCATCGATATAGCGAAAGATGCGGCTGGTAAATATCGCGTGCAGATAATTATCAGATGATTCGACAATTTCACCGCCCATCTGCTCAATAGCCCGGCTCAGCGAATGCCAGACAACATTACTTCGGGTGCTCGGGAAAGAGATCGGTTCAACAAAATGCATCGAATCGTCCGTGCCAGCTTCACTACTCACACAATTAGGCGAATCCGGGCATGGCCTCAGCCCGCCATCGACCAGGCCAAGCTCGGGAGCCTGATGCGACTTAAGGCCCAGAGCACCGCCCGCCAAAATGATGATTCCGATGAATATTGCCAAACCTATAAGCATCGCCTTTCCTGCCTTCCCGATAAATTTTATCATGTGGAAAAGGCTATGCCCGGAGTTTGTTCAACACAAACTGTCGAAGACGAACCTGGGAACCTAACCCGGACTATTCATAAATGCTGCCGCGCCCTGACTTGTTCATTTACCCGCAACGAATCCTTCGTCAGTCGTCCGTATGCACTGCTACGGTCTTCTTCCTCAGAATCCGTTGCGAGCAAATGTCCGGTGTCATCATCACGGCGATTCATGAATAGTCCGGGCTAAGGAAGGTCTGAAAAACTACGTCCGTGTCGTTTTTCAGTACGTAAAGGCAAAACCGCGGTGGCTCTTCTCCGATTCTGCCTTTACTCACAAAATCAGCACTTTCGCGCATGATTTTGGCAGGCCATCCATG
>CAZDJY010000142.1:0-3352 GCA_964505835.1 uncultured Zetaproteobacteria bacterium
ATCTCCATCAGACATTCATCCGGATTGACATTATCGCCTTCGGCTACATGGATGGCCTTGATGGTACCGGCAACGGGTGCATGTACCGGATTCTCCATCTTCATCGCTTCAACGGTGAGTACTGTCTGGCCGGCTTCAACCGTATCGCCCTCGGCGACACCGATCGACACAATTCGACCCGGCATCGGCGTGGTGACATCGCTGTCGCTGGTGGCTTTCGGACGTTTGGAGCCCTTGGATGCCTTCTTGCTGTCGATGCTGCCGTCGCTGGTTGGTACGATCTCGGTCAACGTTTCGATCATGACCTCTTCCAGTACATTGTCCACCTTCACATAGAAGGGGCGCACATCATCACTCTTGTGGCCGGAGCCTTCGATCTTGATGTGATATTCCTCGCCATGAATGGTGATATTGAATTCGGTGGGGGCTAATGACGGTGCCACGACCGTCGTCCCTGCTTCGGCTGTTGCGGCAGGCGCTTCCAAGGGTTCAGTCTTGAATACGCCGGCTTCGCGCTCTTCGAAGAATTCCAGTGCAATGGCAGGGAACATGGCGTAGGACAGCACATCCTCAACCGACTTGGCCTTGTCGCCGACTTCGCGGGTCAGCGCATCCAGTTCAGGCTCGATCAGATCGGCAGGACGAACATCCGTCGGTTCCTCATCGCCCAGTGCAAGCTTGCGCACTTCCTCGTTTACCGTACCCAGCGGGCGACCATACATGCCCTTCAGATAAGATTTGGTTTCATTGGTGATAACCTTGTATTTTTTGCCGGATACGACATTCAGGACTGCCTGAGTGCCGACGATTTGGCTGGTCGGCGTGACCAGTGGCGGAAAGCCGAAATCTTCGCGTACCCGTGGGATTTCATCGAGCACCTGATCCATCTTGTCGAGCGCACCCTGATCGCGCAGCTGGTTGGCGAGATTGGAAATCATGCCGCCGGGAATCTGGTTGACGAATACGCGCGTATCAACGCCGGTCGCATCGGATTCATAGCGAGCGTATTTCTTGCGTACATCACGGAAATACGCAGCGATATCCTGCAGGGCTTCCAGATTCAGGCCGGTATCGAACTCTGAGCCGGCAAAGGCTGCAACCATCGCCTCCGTCGGCGGGTGGCTGGTGCCGCCGGCCAGCGGAGAAATGGCGGTATCAATGATATCGCAACCGGCATGCACTGCTTCCCACTGGACCATTTCAGCCACACCGGCCGTGGCATGTGAATGCAAATGCAGCGGAATCGAGACAGCTTGCTTCAGCGCCTGGACCAGTTTGCGCGTGGCCATCGGGGTGAGCAGTCCGGCCATGTCCTTCAGAGCCAGTGTGTTGCAGCCCATGTCCTCGAATTCCTTACCCAGATCGACAAAGTAATCCAACGTATGTACAGGACTGACGGTATAGCAGATCGTGCCCTCGGCATGCTTGCCGTTGGCCTTCACCTGGTTGATGGCCGTGCGCACATTGCGCAGGTCGTTCATGGCATCAAAGGTGCGGAACACATCCACGCCGTTAGCGGCAGCCATATCGACGAATTTCTGCACCACATCATCGGCATAATGACGATAGCCGAGAAGATTCTGGCCACGCAGCAGCATCTGGATCGGGGTGTTAGGCAGGGCTTTTTTCAGCTCGCGCAGACGAACCCAGGGACCTTCCTTCAGATAACGCAGGCAGGTATCGAAGGTGGCACCGCCCCAGGCCTCAATGGACCAGAAGCCAATGGCATCGAGTTTTTCGCAGATGGGCAGCATGTCTTCCAGTCGCATGCGTGTGGCAAGCAGAGACTGATGTCCGTCGCGCAGGGCCAGTTCGGTCATCGCCAGTTTTTTCGATGTCGTCATATTCACTTTCCTTTCGGTGTTTCGTTCAGTGGCAGGGTCATGGGGCTAAAGGCCTGCATGCACAGCGATGGCGACGGCGACAGCCGCTGCAATATTCTCGCGTGCTTCAAAGGCTTTGTACTCGAGCAGTTCCGGATGCAGTTCCAGAAAACCTGTATGAAATTCGCCGGCCAGAAATGCATCGGAGGCGGCGATGTGGCGATAAAAGGGCAATGTGGTGCGCATGCCGCGAATATCGTATTCGCCGAGCGCGCGTTTGGAGCGCATCACGGTTGACGGCCAGTCGCTGCCGGATACGGTCAGCTTGGCGCACATGGAATCGTAAAAGGGTGGCAGTTCATAGCCGTCGTATACGCAGCCATCCACTCGTACGCCGATGCCGCCTGGAGAATGGTAACGGGTGATGCGACCGGGTGTAGGCAGAAAATCATTCTTCGGATCTTCGGCGTTAATGCGGTATTCGATGGCAAAGCCGTTGATGCGAAGATCTTCCTGCTTGAACGGCAGCGGATTGCCGGCCGCAATGGAAATCTGCTGGGCCACGATATCAATACCGGTGATGGCTTCGGAAATGGTATGTTCAACCTGCAAGCGGGTGTTCATTTCCATAAACCAGAAGTTGCGGTCTTTATCGACCAGGAATTCCACTGTGCCCGCATTGACATAATCGACGGCTTTGGCGGCAAGTACGGCAACTTCGCCCATCGAGGCACGCAGTGTATCGCTAAGGAAGTTGCTCGGCGCAATTTCAATCAGCTTCTGGTTTCGGCGTTGGATGGAGCAATCACGCTCGAACAGGTGCACGACGTTGCCGTGCGTATCGGCCAGAATCTGGAATTCGATATGATGCGGTTCAACGATGCACTTTTCCATGAATAGTTCATCGCTACCGAAGGCAGCCAATGCTTCACGTTGAGTAATGCCATAATTCTCACGCAATTGATCGTCATCGTCGCAACGACGGATGCCGCGGCCGCCACCACCGGCTGCAGCCTTGAGCATGATCGGGTAGGTCATCTCATGGGCGAGTTCGAGGGCTTCCTCAATACTGGTGAGGGCTCCTTCGGAACCGGGGATGACCGGTACGCCGGCGGCAATCATCGATTCGCGGGCTTTGGTCTTGCTTCCCATGTCGCGAATTGCGTCGGGTGACGGGCCAATGTATGCAAGCCCTGCCCCGATGACTTCCTCGGCAAATTCATCATTCTCGGCCAGGAAGCCATAGCCCGGATGCACGGCATCGCAACCGGCTTCCAGGGCAATATTCACAATGCGGTGGATATTCAGATAACTTTTGACCGGGTCCGGCCCAACCACGATCGCCTGATCCGCTTTTTTAACATGCAGTGCATGGGAATCGGCTTCGGAAAAAATAGCTACGGATTCGATCCCCAATTCACGGCATGAACGGATGATTCGAATGGCGCATTCGCCACGGTTGGCAATGAGAATTCGTTTGAACAAAAGCACGCTCCTTGCTTTTTTGCGGGGCTGGAGCATAGCGCCGT
>CAZDJY010000143.1:0-3324 GCA_964505835.1 uncultured Zetaproteobacteria bacterium
ACCTGCGACCCCTGCCGTGTGAAGGCAGTGCTCTCCCGCTGAGCTAATCGCCCTGATTTTTTGGGACGCGATTGCTAACAAAGCGGCATGCCCGGGTCAATCGGCTAAGTGCGATGTTCAATGGCGTGCAACATGGCCGTCAACATACTGTTCACCGGAGCTGGCATAGATTTCTCCCGGCTTTCCCGGGCCACAAAGCCATTGATATAGTCAACCTCGGTGGGTCGCCCGGCTTCGATATCCTGCCACATGCTGGTTTTCACCGGCCCCATCTCCAGCGTGATACTGATATGCTTGGCAATATCCTCTTCGTCCAGAGCAATATTCCGGCTTTGCGCAAGATCGACTGCTTCCTGCATCGCGGCGCGAACAATCTCGAGTGTTTCGGTTGCAGCCGCCATATCGCTGGCATAGCGGCGAGTGATAGCGGTCAGAGCGTTGAAGCCGACATTCCACAACAGCTTGCGCCACAACATCAACTGCGCATCCGCCTCCCTGCGTGACGGCACCCCGGCCTTGTCCAGAGCTTCCAGCAAGCCATCCACAGCATCCTCGCTACTGCCCTGCCCCCAGGCCGCCAGTCGCATACCGCCGGCCGCTGAATGAATCACATGGCCCGGAGCCTCGATCCGGGCGCCGATAAAGGCCGTGCCTGCAACAACGGCATGCCCGGGGAAATGTTCGGCTACAATGTCAGGCGCCTCCACCCCGTTTTGAAGCGTCACCAGCAGCGTATCCTTGCCAACGCAGCCATTCAGCTTACTCAACAGATCGTTCAAACCTGTCATCTTGCTGCAGAGCAGTAGTACATCACAGCCGGACAGCTCTGATGCATCATCCGTCGCATGTACCGGAACATTCCATCTCTGACCACCGGATTCATGCTCCAGTCCCTGCCTTTGCAAAGCCTGGAGATGCGCACCGCGTGCCAGCAGAACAACCTCATATCCCGCCTTTTGCAACAGACTCCCGTAGTGACAACCGACTGCGCCGGCACCGGCAACCCCAATCTTCATCATTCCCTCCATGACCGGACCATTCACGTGCGCTATGATAGCCGCCCGCTACACTTTACTGCCAAGGAGCCATCATGCCAAAAGATGCCATGCGTCAGGAAGCACTCGAATATCACCGTTCGCCCACCCCCGGTAAAATCAGCATTCGGCCGAGCAAACCCTGCCTGACGCAGCGTGATCTGGCTCTGGCCTATACGCCCGGCGTAGCCGAGCCTTGTCTTGATATTGAAAAGAATCCTGAACTGGCCGACGAATTCACTGCGCGCGCCAATCTGGTTGGCGTCATTACGAATGGCACAGCCGTTCTCGGACTGGGCAACATCGGTCCGCTGGCAGGCAAGCCGGTGATGGAAGGCAAGGGTGTGCTATTCAAGCGCTTCGCCGACATCGACGTCTTCGATATCGAGTTGGATGAATCCGATCCAATGAAGATCGTCGAAACTGTAGAGCGAATGGAGCCCACATTCGGCGGCATTAATCTGGAGGACATTAAAGCTCCGGAATGCTTTGTCATTGAAGAAGAACTGAAGAAACGTATGAATATCCCTGTTTTGCATGACGACCAGCATGGCACAGCCGTGATCATGGCGGCTGCCTTTCTCAATGCCCTGCTTTTGCAGGATAAGAAAATCGAGGAAGTGCGCATTGTCTGTCTGGGCGCGGGTGCAGCCGGCTTCGCCTGCATGAAACTGATTGAACAACTGGGTGCTAAACGGGAAAATATCCAGTTCCTTGATCGTAAAGGCGTCATCTATAAAGAGCGCGGCGATGAGCTGCCACCGCACAAGGCGTATTTTGCCAGCCAACGCCCCGAGCGGACGCTGGAAGAGGCCATGCATGGTGCTGATGTATTCATTGGCTTGTCACAGGGCAATATTGTTTCCCCTGAGGTGCTCAAGACCATGGCCGAGAGACCCATCATCTTCGCCATGGCTAACCCCTACCCTGAAATCGCCTACGACCTGGCCATGCAAACCCGCAAGGATCTGATCATGGCCACAGGTCGCTCCGACCACCCCAACCAGGTCAATAATGTACTCGGTTTTCCATTCCTGTTCCGCGGCGCGCTGGATGTCAGGGCAACCGCCTTTAACGAAGAGATGAAGGTAGCCGCCGTACATGCACTGGCCAAGCTGGCCCGTGCGGAAGTGCCATCTTCGGTGCTGAAGGCATACGGCGTTAAAGAATTGCGTTTCGGGCCAGAATATATCCTGCCCAAACCCTTCGATCCTCGGCTGATCGAGGTTGTGCCGGTTGCAGTAGCGCAGGCAGCTACCGATACCGGCGTGGCTCGCAAGCCACTCACGGATGCCGAAGCCTACAGCCAGAGTCTGGCTGGACGGATCGATAGTTCGCGATTGTTCATGCGCCTGATCGTCGACAAGGCGCGTGCGAATCCGAGCCGCCTTGTCCTGCCGGAAGGAGAGGATGAAACGGTGATCCGTGCAGCTATCGAGATGAAGGAGACGGGTATTGCCGAGCCAATCCTGATTGGAAGATCTGCCCAGATGCGCAAGGTATGCGAAGAGAATCAGTTCGACATCGGCGACATTGAATGCATGGATCCGTCAGTTGAGGACTCGCGCTTCGACAGTCTTGCCGATGCCTATTATTTCGACCGCAAACGCCACGGCATCCTGCGACAGGACGCCGCCAAGACCTTACGCAACGATATCAATGTCCTGGGGGCCATGCTGGTACGTCAGGGTTTTGCCGACGGCATGCTGTCCGGCCGCACGGCCCATTACCCGAATGTGCTGCGACCTATACTCAAGGTATTGGGGCACCACAGCAGCGGCCATCATTATCATGTCTATGGCCTGTATATGATGATTATGGAGAATGGTGCTTATTTCCTCGGCGACTGCACAGTCAACGTCGACATGAACGCCGAACAGCTGGCCGAGCTCGCTCATCTGGCTGCCGAGACGGCCAGGTCGCTGGGCTGCGAGGCCCGCGTCGGCATGGTTTCCTTCTCTAACTTCGGCAGTGTCGAGCATCCGGAAACAGTGAAGGTCGCGGATGCCACACGCCTGCTTCACGAGCGCTACCCTGAAATGGAAGTGGACGGCGAGATGCAGGCCGATACGGCTGTCAATGCATCCATGCTCGGGCACTACCCCTTCTCACGCCTGAAATCACCAGCCAACGTCCTGATTTTCCCGACCATGCAGGCCGGCAATATCACCTACAAGTTGCTGCGCGAACTGGGCGGAGGCACCGCCATCGGACCCGTGCTGGTCGGACTGCCTCAGCAGGTGCATGTTTTGCAAACTGGCGCATCCGTGGATGATATCGTCAACATGGC
>CAZDJY010000144.1:0-3314 GCA_964505835.1 uncultured Zetaproteobacteria bacterium
GATTTCAATGAACATTTCGCCGACGGTCTGGCTGACCTTGCCGAGATGCAGGCAGATGGACTGGTGGAATTGCGCGATAAAGGTCTGACCGTACTGCCCGCCGGCCGTCTGTTGATCCGTAATATTGCCATGGTCTTCGATGAATACCTGCAAAAGAAGAAGGAAGGCACCAGCTTCTCCAAGGTCATCTAAACCCGAAAGAAAATCTGAAAAGCGTCGGAATTACCTCCGGCGCTTTTTTTATCCCCGAAGAATCAGGTATGCCTGTCAGGGAGCCCGACCGGACCGGATTCGCGCACAGGGCGGTCAACTCGAAAATCCGTCATATCCAATTCAGGGGTATCTCCAAACATCCAGCGGCTGATGATCTCAGCCGTGCCGGGAGCCAGGGCCACACCGTTGCGATAATGGCCGGTCGCCACCCAGAGACCAGGACGACCTTTGACCGGACCGAGATACGGCAGACCATCAGCAGTACCGGGCCGAAAACCCATCCACTGTTGCACGATCCCTGCGTCCTTCAGATCCGGCGTGATACGCCAGGTCGCCTCTAACAGGCCATCGACCACATCTTCAGTCGTGCCACGCTGAAAACCAACCCGCTCCATGCTGGCGCCAATCAGGATATGCCCATCCATTCGGGGCACAAGATAGGCGTCATCATGTTTGATGATATGTCGAACCCTGCCCGGCTCATCCTTCAACAATACAATCTGACCCTTCACCGGTTCAATCGGCATGTTCAGACCGATCTGCCTGGCCAGCCCCCCGCTCCAGCTGCCGGCTGCCAGGAGTACCGCATCGGCGGCAAGCTCGTCGCCATCTGCCAACTGAACACCGGCTATGCTACCGTTGCTGTTCTCGACCAACCCCGCTACCTCTGCCTTCTCGCGAATCGGCACCCCATCCAGCCTGAGAGCCTCTCGTACGGCTGCCAGCAGGCGTGGATTGCGCACCTGGCCGACTTCGGGCCACAATAAAGCACCATTTGCCAATTCGCTCAGTGTTGGCTCATGTTCACGCGCTTGATCGCCATCAAGCATCTCGACCGGCCAGCCGAATTTATCCGACCAGTCCAGAGCCTGTTGTTTGTGATTGATACGATCATCATCAAAAAAAGGAATGAGCAGGCCATTATTGCGCCATTCGATAGCCTTGCCGGTTTTCTCCACCAATGCCTCGCTCAGGCCGGGGTATAATTCAAGGCTGGCCTCGATGAGATGGGTAAAACTGTCGGGATAAAGCCATGGATGAATCGGACACAGAATACCGGCTCCGGCCCAGGATGATTCACGCCCGGCACTGCCCTTCTCCAGCACGATCGGCCTTGCCCCCAGACGATGCAGATACCACGCCGTCAGGCAGCCGATAATGCCGCCGCCGATAATCGCTACACGCATACCACCCTTTCCGCTTTCGCCGCTCATTTCCTTCTCCCCCTGCAGCTATCCGCCCATGGCCAACATCAGGCTTGCCCCATTCCGCGTGAAACGCCACCATGCCGGCATGCATGCACAGGCCAAAAACGAACGCGAACTTTCGCAAGCCTACCAATATTGCCTGTCCATCGCACGGCAGCACTATGAGAATTTTCCGACCGCATCAAAACTGATCCGCAAGGACTTGCGTCCGGCCGTAGCCGCCATCTATGCCTTCGCCCGGCATGCCGATGATCTGGCCGATGAGGGGCATGCTCCGCCGCGTACGCGTTTAAAACAAATCGATGCTTGGGAAACCCTGCTTGAGCGCTGTGTGGATGAACCCCTGGATCAACCGATTTTCCTGGCTCTCGGTGATGCCATTCATCGATTCAATCTGCCTGTCGAGGCACTTCACGATCTGCTCATCGCGTTTCGCATGGATGTCAGCCTAAATGCCTACGCCAGTGAGGATGAGCTGATGTTTTACTGTGCTCACTCGGCCAACCCGGTAGGCAGGCTGATGCTAGCCTTGCATGGCGTAGGCGACCCTGATGCTCAGCATGCCTCGGATGCTGTTTGCACAGCTCTGCAATTGATCAATTTCTGGCAGGATTTTTCCGTCGATCTACCCAAGGGACGCTGTTACTTGCCGGAAACATGGTTGCAGATGCACGGCTTGAGCGGCCGACAACTCATCGACTGGGCCAAGGCAGACGAGCTTGACGATGCGGAGCATAATCAGGCCATACAAGCAACATTAAAGCATGCGATCGTCATAAGCCGTGATAAATTAATGAAAGGTTACGAGCTTCTCCCCCATCTTCCGCTGCGATTGCGCCTTCAGATTGCTGCAACGCTGCGTGGTGGTGACTGCATGCTGGATAAGATCAGGCAACTGGAAAAGCCACTGGCAGTACGTGCGACGCTCAAACGAAGCGACTGGCGCCATATGGCGCCCCCGATCATCAAGGATGCTCTGTTCCTCGGAAAGATCCCTGCCAGCGATTCCAGTGCCATGAGGAGTCATTCATGACCTCCCGGCAGTATTGTTTGGATAAAACGCGCGGATCGGGTTCATCCTTCTTTTATGCTTTCCTGTTTCTCGGCGAGGACAAACGCCGGGCGATGATGGCGTTATATGCATTCTGCCGCGAGGTGGACGATATTGCCGATGAGGTTAGCGATCAGCAGGTTGCCCTGACCAAACTGAATTTCTGGCGTGAGGAACTTGCCCGTGTGTTTCAGGGTAAACCGCGACATCCTGTCGGCAGGGAGCTGAACTGGGCTCGGCAGCAATATCCATTGGATGAAGAACTGTTACTGGAACTCATTGATGGGATGTTGATGGACATTCAACGCCAGCCGATTCTTAAGACATCCGATTTATCACTATATGCCTATCGGGTGGCAGGCGTGGTCGGCCTGTTGTCGATCGAGGTGTTCGGTTACACGGATCGCCACAGCCGCGATTTCGCCACCTCCCTCGGTGAAGCGTTGCAATTGACCAATATCCTGCGCGATGTAGCCGAGGATGCGCAACTCGGGCGCATCTACCTGCCACAGGAGGATCGGATTCGCTATAAAATAAGCGATCAGGCCATCAAGGATGGTGATATGAGCGGCGCGCTACCAAAACTGCTGGCCGAATACGGGGATAAGGCCGAGCTGGCCTATCAGCATGCCATGGAACAACTTCCCGATTGCGACCGGGCCAGTCTGCGCCCCTCATTGGTCATGGCGGCCATCTACCACGCTTATCTGATAAGGCTGAAAGCCAACGATTTCGATGTCTGGCAGCAGCCCGTGCGTATCCTGCCAATCAGGAAAATCCTGATCGCCTGGCGCGCCTGGCGTTATGAAAAAAAGGCAACGCGCAAACCCATGCCGCTGCGC
>CAZDJY010000145.1:0-3278 GCA_964505835.1 uncultured Zetaproteobacteria bacterium
GCGGCGGGGCGGCGTATCGTGGCTGTCGGAACAACCAGTCTGCGTACGCTGGAAGCGGCAGCCGAGGAAGGTCAGCTGCAGGCCGGAGCGGGCCGCACTTCCATCTTTATCTATCCGGGATATGCTTTCCAGATCGTGAATGCGCTGTTGACCAATTTCCATCTGCCAAGATCCACGCTGCTGATGCTGGTATCCGCCATGGCCGGTCGCGAGCGTGTACTGGATGCCTACACCCATGCCAGATCGAGCGGCTACCGTTTCTATTCCTACGGCGATGCAATGTTCATACCCGGCCTGGCCAGTCAGGAGGACGGGGTATGAAGGTGATGATCGCCCAGACGGCGCCCAGGGTCGGAGAAATGCAGGCCAATGCAGCCATGATGCTTGAGTACATGCAGCAGGCCGCAACCGTCGATTGCGATCTACTTGTGTTTCCCGAATTGAGCCTCACGGGCTATCCGCCCGAGGATTTGCTGCTGCGCCCCAACTTTCTCGAGGTGGTGGAGCAGAATGTGCAGCGGCTGATTGAGGCGAGCCGCGATGTGTGTGTTGTATTCGGCGCCCCCCGCAGGGTGGAGGGAGGCTTGCGCAATAGTGCTTTTCTGGCACAGGCAGGGAAACTGATCGGCGTCTATGATAAGCAGTGCCTGCCCAATTACGGCATTTTTGACGAACGCCGCTATTTCGACCCTGGCGACGAGAGCAGGCAGGTGTTCGATGTGAACGGCTACCGGGTCGGTATCGGCATCTGTGAGGATTTATGGCGTGATGAACTGGCCGAGGTGCAGGCCGAACTGGTCAGCGATATCTGGTTGAATCTGAATGCCTCTCCTTTTCATGTCGGCAAGCAGCAGCAGCGTGAACAACTTGTGGCCAGACGGGCCCGGCAGTTCGCCTGCCCGGTCGTGTATGTCAATCCGGTCGGCGGTCAGGACGAGATTGTCTTCGATGGCGGTTCGCATGCTGTTGATGCCGAAGGTCACCTGTTGTTGCGTGCCCCGATGTTCAAGGTCAAGGCGCAGGTTCTTGATCTGCAGGCGGTCGGGGAAGCGAAAATCAGCGATTTGCCGGGTTCACTCGAACAGATCCATCAGGCTCTGGTGACGGGAGTGCGCGATTATGTGTGCCGCAATGGTTGTACGCAGGTCGTCATCGGCCTGTCCGGAGGCATTGATTCCGCCCTCACGGCAGCTCTGGCTGTCGAGGCTCTCGGGGCTGCCAATGTGCTGGGCGTGCTGCTGCCATCGAAATATTCCAGCGACCATTCAATCAGTGATGCCGAAGCTCTGGCGGACAGGCTGGGGATTGAGACGATTACCTTAGCCATAGCCGAAGGTGTTGCAGCGATGGAGACGACGCTGGCCGATACCTTTGCCGCCTGGGGTAAGTCCGAGCCCGATGTTACCGAGGAGAATGTGCAGGCACGCGTTCGCGGGGTGTTGTTGATGGCCATCTCCAACAAGACCGGGCGCATGGTTCTCACTACGGGTAATAAATCGGAGATGGCGGTTGGCTACGCAACACTTTACGGCGATATGGCCGGCGGCTTTGCCGTGCTCAAGGATGTGTACAAAACCGAGGTGTTTGCGCTTTCTCGCTGGTTAAACCGCGAGCGTGAGGTGATTCCGGAAAACACCATTAACAAGCCGCCATCCGCCGAACTCAGGCCCGATCAGAAGGATTCCGATTCATTGCCCCATTACGATGTGCTGGACGGTATCCTGAAAGCACATATTGAGGAACGCCTTGGAGTGGAAAAAACCGTTGCCCTCGGCTATGATCGGGCAATCGTGAAGCGGGTGGTGCGTCTGTTGCAGTTGGCGGAATACAAGCGCCGTCAGGCGCCGCCGGGGGTGAAAATCACCGAACGGGCATTCGGGCGCGACCGTCGGTATCCCATTACGCATGGTTTTTGGGAATAGGGGACGAGTGATACAGCACATTGGCAGTACGTTGGGCCTGGCATCGGAATAGCCTGACAATGAAACAAATGAACGGGCGGGATCAGCGCCCCCTCCCAAAAAACAGCAGGAGAGGACAGTGAAGAAGATCGAGGCAATCATCAAACCATTCAAGCTCGACGACGTGAAAGACGCATTGAGCGAAAAAGGCATCGACGGCATGACGGTGACCGAGGTCAAGGGACATGGACGCCAGAAAGGTCATACCGAATTATATCGTGGGGCCGAGTATGTGGTGGACTTCCTGCCCAAGGTGAAGCTTGAGCTGGTGGTCACGGAGGATCGGGTTGACGAAGCCGTGGAGGCGATCTGCGAGGCGGCTGCCACGGGCAAGGTTGGCGACGGAAAAATCTTCGTTTCCAGCATCGAGCAGGCCATTCGTATCCGCACCGGAGAGCGCGACGACGAAGCGGTTTGATCATTAACGTGCATTCCCGCACCGCATATTGCCAATCCCGCTCAACTATGGAACAGTTGAGCTTTGCATAGATAAGGAAGAAAAACACCGGGTGGAATCATTTTACATTCCAAAGAGAATAAATAGAGGAGAATTACCTTGAGTAACGCAATTAAACAAGTTTTTGACATGGTAAAAGAAAACGAATGCGAATTCGTCGATGTTCGTTTCACCGATACCAAGGGCAAATGGCAGCATGTCACTTTCCCGATCAACCAGTTAAATGAGGATTGTTTTGAAGATGGTTTCGCTTTTGATGGTTCCTCCATCGCCGGCTGGTGCGACATCAACAATTCCGACATGGCCCTGATTCCGGATCCGGACAGTGCTGCGATTGATCCGTTTTTTGAGGCGTCCACCCTGGTACTTGTGGCTCAGGTGATTGATCCGATCACAGGTCAGGATTATAACCGTTGTCCGCGTCAGGTCGCTCAACGTGCACTGAAATATATCCGTAGCGCTGGCATTGCCGATACGGTGTATTTTGGCCCCGAGCTGGAATTCTTCATCTTTGACGGCATGCGCTATCACAACGATATGGGCTCTTCAGGCTATGAGATTGAATCCGAGGAAGCATCCTGGAACTCCGGCAAGAATTATGAAGGCGGTAACACTGGCCATCGTCCGCAGGTGAAGGGTGGTTATTTCCCGGTTCCTCCGGTTGATTCGCTGCATGAGATTCGTAACGACATGTCACTGGTGATGACCGACCTCGGCTTCACCATGGAATGTCATCACCATGAGGTAGCGACGGCTGGCCAGTGCGAGCTGGCGATGAAGTTCGGTGAACTGATTGATGTGGCTGACCGTGCCCAGTGGTATAAATATGTGGTGCATAATGTTGCTGATGCACACGGCAA
>CAZDJY010000146.1:0-3275 GCA_964505835.1 uncultured Zetaproteobacteria bacterium
ACGGTTGTGATCGTTTTCCGGGCGGCGCTTTTGCTTTGCTGATTTGCCGGTTGACAGTGAAATGGTCCGACATTAAGGTTCGCGACCCTTCGCCATGGGCATGCTTGAAAAGCGTCCATTGGGGAATGTGAAAGTTTGGAGAAGAGGTAATAATGCCAACGATTAACCAGCTCATTCGCAAGTCCCGTCAGGACAAGCGGAAAATCAACAAGGTTCCGGCCCTGCAGGCTTGCCCGCAGCGTCGCGGCGTATGCACCCGTGTGTATACCACCACACCGAAGAAGCCGAACTCGGCTCTGCGTAAGGTTGCACGTGTACGCTTGACCAATGGTCAGGAAGTTACCGCGTATATCCCCGGTGAGGGTCATAAGTTGCAGGAGCACTCGGTTGTGCTGATTCGCGGCGGCCGTGTGAAGGATTTGCCGGGTGTGCGTTATCATATTCTCCGTGGTGTGCTTGATACGACCGGTGTTGATGGTCGTAAGCAGGCTCGTTCCAAGTACGGCGCCAAGCGTCCGAAGTAATTGAGGAGATAGACAGATGCCACGTAAAGGTCCTGCCCCCCGTCGCCCGGTTGTCCCGGACGCAAAGTTTGGTGACACCAAGGTGTCGAATGTAGTGAACAAGGTCATGCTTGACGGCAAGAAGAATATTGCTGAAGCCATTGTCTATGATGCGATGGATATTGCAGCCAAGAAGACCGGTTCCGAGCCGCTGGCTGTGATACACGAAGCACTGGAAGCTGTGCGTCCGCTGGTGGAAGTGAAATCCCGCCGTGTGGGTGGTGCGACGTATCAGGTTCCGATTGAGGTTTCCGAGCGTCGTCAGCATTCACTGGCTGTTCGCTGGTTGGTGGAATATGCCCGCAGTCGTTCCGAGCACACCATGGCTGATCGCCTGGGCAATGAAATTGCCGATGCAGTTGCCGAGCGCGGTGGCGCCTTCAAGAAGCGCGATGAGACCCATCGCATGGCTGAAGCAAACAAGGCTTTCTCTCACTTCCGCTGGTAAGTGGTTTCAGGTAAGGCTTTGTTAAACGGTTAAGCAACAGATAAGTAGTTAAGTAAGATTTGTAGATTGTTCTTTTGAATTTGATGGATTGTAAGGAGTATCGACGTGGCTCGTAAGACCCCGCTGGAACGTTATCGTAATATCGGAATCATGGCGCATATTGATGCGGGCAAGACGACGACAACGGAACGTATTCTTTTTTATACAGGTGTAAGCCATAAGATTGGTGAAGTACACGACGGTGCTGCTACCATGGACTGGATGGCACAGGAGCAGGAGCGTGGTATTACCATCACCTCGGCTGCAACGACCTGCACCTGGAAAGACCATCAAATCAATATCATTGACACCCCCGGGCACGTGGATTTCACCATTGAGGTGGAGCGTTCCCTGCGTGTGCTTGATGGCGCTGTAGGCGTATTCTGCGCAGTGGGCGGCGTACAGCCTCAGTCTGAGACGGTTTGGCGTCAGGCCGATCGTTACGATGTCCCCCGTATTGCCTTTGTAAACAAGATGGATCGTACCGGAGCCGACTTCTTTAACGTGGTTAAAGAGATTCGCGAGCGTCTGGGGCACAATGCCGTGGCGCTGAATGTGCCGATCGGCAATGAAGAGAATTTCAAGGGTGTGATCGATCTGGTCAGCATGAAGGCTATCCTCTGGCACGATGAAGCTATGGGTGCCCAGTATGATGTCGAAGACATTCCGGCAGATCTGCAGGATCAGGCGGATGAGTATCGCGAAAAATTGCTCGATGCCGTGCTTGTCTATGATGAAGAGTTGATGGAAGCCTATCTCGAGGGTGAGGAAGTTTCCGAAGCAGCGTTGAAGGAGTGCATTCGCAAGGCTGTACTGGATATCGAAGTGATTCCGGTCATGTGCGGTACTGCATTCAAGAACAAGGGCGTGCAGACATTGCTGGATGCCGTTGTGGATTATATGCCGGCTCCGGTGGACGTGCCGGCCATCAAGGGTGTAAATCCGGACACCGAAGCTGAGGACACTCGTCCGAGCTCCGACGATGCGCCGTTTGCCGCTCTGGGCTTCAAGGTGATGACGGATCCGTTCGTCGGGTCGCTGACATTCTTCCGTGTTTATTCGGGCGTGATGGAAGCTGGTTCGTATGTTGTAAACTCTACCAAGAACAAGAAAGAGCGCCTGGGTCGTATCCTGCAGATGCATGCCAACGACCGTAAGGAAATCAAGGAAGTACGTGCTGGCGACATCGCTGCGGCCGTGGGTCTTAAGTCGACCACCACAGGCGATACGCTGTGCGATGGTGGCAAGCCGATCATCCTTGAGCGCATGGAGTTCCCTGAGCCGGTGATTTCTGTTGCTATTGAGCCGAAAACCAAGGCCGACCAGGAAAAGATGGGTGTCGCTTTGGGCAAGCTTGCTGCTGAGGATCCTTCTTTCCGCGTGCATACCGATGAAGAGACCGGCCAGACCATTATCTCGGGTATGGGCGAGTTGCATCTGGAAATTTTGGTGGATCGTATGCAGCGCGAATTTGCTGTTGAAGCCAATGTCGGTAAGCCGCAGGTGGCTTATCGCGAAACCATTCGCGGATCAGCCAAGGCCGAGGGCAAGTTCGTCCGTCAGTCCGGCGGTCGCGGTCAGTATGGCCACGTTTGGCTGGAAATCGAGCCGATGGAAGTTGGTGGCGGTTTTGAATTTGTCGACAAGATTGTTGGTGGTGCAGTGCCGCGCGAGTACATCCCGGCGGTTGGCAAGGGCGCAGAAGAGGCCATGCAGAATGGTATTCTGGCCGGCTATCCGATGGTCGACATCCGTGTCACGCTGGTTGACGGCTCTTATCATGACGTCGACTCGAACGAAATGGCCTTCAAGGTTGCTGGTTCCATGGGCTTCCGTAACGGTTGTCAACAATCCAAGCCGGTTCTGCTTGAGCCGATGATGGAAGTCGAAGTGATCACGCCGGAAGATTACATGGGCGATATCGTCGGAGATCTGAACCGTCGTCGTGGCAAGGTGCTTGGCATGTCTGATCGCAGTAATGCCAAGGTCGTGGATGCCGAGGTTCCGTTGTCCGAGATGTTCGGCTACTCGACCCAGCTGCGCTCAATGTCACAGGGTCGTGCCAACTACACGATGCAGTTTAAACATTATGAAGAAGTGCCGAATAACATTGCGAAAGAAATCATCGCAAGCGTTAACGGCTGATCGAACAGGAATACAGGAGTAAATCATGGCAAAGGAAAAGTTTGAGCGTACCAAGCCGCACGTGAACATTGGCACCATCG
>CAZDJY010000147.1:0-3250 GCA_964505835.1 uncultured Zetaproteobacteria bacterium
CCTTAGACCCCTTCAATCATCGAGCATGCCGCCCATGTGTTCCAGGTCGTTGATCACCCGCCAGCTACCTCCGCCGGCCTCAACCCTCTTTTGCCACTGCTCAAGGCGATCCAGATAGTCCTTGGGGTTGACGTTGTCGGAGCGCAGTTTGGTCACGTTCAGGGCAAGCACTTCGTAGCCGTTAAGTTGTAATGGGATATCCCGTTTATAGCCTTTCTTCAGCTCCTCCTTCAAATCGGAAAAGATCAGAATGGTCTTCTTGCCGCTGCCCTTTTCATTAAGGAACTCAACGCCTTGCAAAATACCACCGGTAATATCGGTGTACGGACTGGATTTCGCCTGCTTCACAAATGCATTGATACGCTCGCGAAATTTGCGTTTTTGCTGGTTGGCCATGCTCGGCCTGTCGTCAAAGGTCATCTTCACGACGATATCTTTTTCACTGAAGCTGCCTGTATCCACCCGTGCCACGGCAAACGAATCGTCCGGATTCAACTTGCCGAGCGTGAAGTTGATGATGCGCTGAGCCTTGGTCAACTCATGTGCATAGGTGCCGGACGTATCGACCAGCATATATACGCCCCGGGTGTGCGGTGTCGGATCGCTGCAGGCGCTGAGTACGGCACCGAGGGCCAGAAGACATAGCCATTTCATTGTTGTGTGCTTCATGATTCACCTCCCATGGCACGCGCTTCGCCGCCATGACGGCGGGAGAAGCCGGTTCCTTTGTTGGTTGCTTGATGGATGGCTCGACCGGCGATCATCTGTTCCACCCATAATGGTGCAAAGATGAACAGATCGTACAGATGAATCAGAGCCGAGCCGGCGTATTTAAACAGGTTACCCAGAAAACGTAGCGTAAAGGAGAGGCCACCCAGAAACATGACGCCCACGATGCCCAGTACCGTACGCATGGAATGTACGAACGATTCCAGCGGAATGGCCACGAAGGTCAGGGCAAAGGGAAGAATGAAGCCCATGCCCATCTGTGCGGCCGTGGTAATCCAGCGGCTGGATGCGATGTGGGCCACTTCGGCCTGTTGCCCGACGAGGCTGGCGATCAGTGCAGCATCGTCCTGAGACAGGATATCGCGCATGTAAGCCAGGCTTGCCTCGATCCCGGCCAGCAAAAACAGCAAAGTGAACGAAACCCAGATCATGCGAATACGTTTTTTGTCGTCCAGCGAGCCGATGACCGGGAACAGGCGCGTGATACGCAGTGATTCCATCAGAAACAGCCCCATGGCCATCTCGACAAAAATAATGACCAGAGCAGCGATGTTGGCGGTCTTAAAGCCGATGATATAGCCGCTACCGCCGACCATTTCCTGCATGGGCCGGGCAATCAGATGAAAGTTGATGATGGCCCCGCCCACGGCAATGGCCAGCACGAACGCGGCGATGAAGAACTGGGTCATCGAAGAACTGGCCAGCACCTGCTCGGAGCGGTCGGTCTCTTTAATAATCTCATGATATTCATCCATGTGCCGGTCAATCGCCTTGGAACGATCCAGCAAGCCGCGGATATCCTTGTCGACCCGCTCCATCACATGCACCAGCTTGCGCCAGTGCGGCATCATCCTGTTCAACAGCTTATGGCGCGACTGGCTGCTCTTGCGATATTCACCCAGTGCCTTGTCCTGCGCTTTATCCATGGATGAATGAATCTCGCTAAGGATATGGGCGACCATCGAATCACCGTCGGATTGAATATTGGCGACGGCCTGCACGGCCTTGGCCCAGCTTGGCGGCGAGGGTGGAACTTCGGCGCTTTTGGTATGGTCTTCCTGAATTCGGGTGATTTCTTCGCTTACCTGTCGTTGCAGGGTCGGATAGTCCGATAGTGTTCGGGCCGTACCGTCGCCTATGCGTTCGAACTCCCGCTCAACCATGCGTTCGGTGGCCTCTCTGCCAGCACTGAGAAGAACTTCCTTATTGCGCTCAGCAAGACGGTTTTTGGCCAGGCGCACCGAATGAGCAGCCAGCCTCAGGGCATGATGCAGGGACCGGCTGGCGGCGAGGATGGCCTGATGGGCCGGATGTCTTGCCAGGTATAAAAGAATCGAAAAAACGATCAGCCAGATCAGGCCTGAAAGTAAGGGGTTTCCGTTGATCATCCAAATATTTTCAGCGATATTCATATACGCCTCCTTGGCACCGGGCATGCCTGACAGGCCTGCGTGCACAGCCAAGGTACAGCCCGTGATATATCGAAACTGTTAGAGGCATCACAATGAGGCATACAGCCACAATGACAGGCGAACAAGCTGGTTTTGCGATAAAAACATATAGAAAATAGCTGCTTAAACCTATATTCTGGTTGATTGAAAGAGTGCATTCGATGGCAGGGTATGATGGCCTGCGATAGAACGATTGAGCATGATGGGAGTGCGTTGTGAGCGTGAAACAAGCCTTGTTGAAGAGAAAATCCACGCGCGCTTTTCTTAAGCGACCGGTTCCAAGCTCAACCATCGAGAGCCTGCTCGATGGCGCGCGTCATGCACCGAGCGGTGCCAATACTCAGCCCTGGCAGGTGGCTGTGGTAGCAGGCGCAAGCAAAGAGAGCTTGCAGAAGGCGATGCAGGAAAAGTTTCGCCGTGGTGAGCGAGGCAAGATGGATTATCAATATTATCCCGAACATTGGTTCAGCCCTTACACTGAGCGTCGGCGTGCCTGCGGTATGCAGCTATACGGAGCGCTGGATATATCCCGTCAGGATAAACAGAAGCAGGCGGATCAATGGGCGGCGAATTACCGTGCCTTTGATGCGCCGGTGGCATTGTACTTCTTCATGGACGCGGGGCTGGCGACCGGCTCGTTCGTGGATTTCGGCATGTTCCTTCAATCATTGATGCTGCTGGCGGTCGAGGAAGGTCTGGCGACCTGTCCACAAGCGGCGCTCGGCGAATATCCTGAGCTGGTCAAACAGGAGCTGGGTTATCCGGCTGACAGTATCCTTTTGTGCGGCATGGCTTTGGGTTACGAGGATACGGCTGCGCCCGTGAACAGCTATCGTACCCCGCGTGAGGATGTGCATGCCTTTACCCGCTTTTTCGACTGAATTCTGATGATCTTGTAAAAAGGTCGTCCGTGGCCTTTTTACGAAGCCATCAATCCCGAACCGATTCACGGGTCGTGACGAATGACATAGGGTTGAGCTCGGTAGTATTAAGGAAGGTCTGAAAAACTACGTCTTTGTCGTTTTTCAGTACGTAAAGGCAAAAGCGCGGTTTTGCCTTTACTCACAAAA
>CAZDJY010000148.1:0-3225 GCA_964505835.1 uncultured Zetaproteobacteria bacterium
GATATCCCCGAGATCGAAGTTGAAGAGGCTGACGTTGAAGCCCTTCAGGCTGAAAGCGGCCAGGGGATGGACGAAACGGCCCAGATGACGGTTGAGCAGCAACAGCAGTTTACTGACTCGATCCCCGATCTGACCGATGAAGATACGGGGTCCATGCCCGCCTTCAAGGAAGAGGTTGAGGAAGAGCCCGATCCGAATGTGGACTATCTTTCTGAGGCTGACGTATACATGCGTTATGGCATGGAAGATGAGGCAATGCAGCAGGTCACGATGGCATTGCGTCTGAAGCCCGATAATGCGGAAGCGCACATTAAGAAGGCTGAATTGCTCCAATCAACGGGGAATAGCGGCGCTTTTGATGAGACGGTGGCCGAGGCAACACAAACGTTAGCCGGAGTGGACCTTGAGCGTTTCAATGCCGCCATTAGTGAGCTGGAGAGCGGTTCAGAAACTGATACAGGTTCAGGTGTAAATCTTGAAGATACCTTGCCGCCGACCAATGTCAGCGCCCTGATTGGCGACGAAGCTGCAGGTGCTGACAGCGGTTTGGAAGATTCTGGCACGATATCCGAACTGGACGATCTTGGATTCGGTGATGCAGAACTGGATACCGGCAGCGCAGCTGAAGAAGGCCTGGATACGGTCATTGAACCGGCCGGGGTTGATGAAACGGCTGAGCTTGATGCCGCCTTGTCTGATCTGGACAATTTGGATCTGGGTGCTTCCGAAGAGACTTCTCCTGCAGTTGAAGCGTCTTCTGCAGAACCAACCCCTGCAGAACCGGCCCCTGCAGAACCGGCTTCTGTGGAAGTGACAGATGCCAGCGAGCCTGAAGCTGAAGCAACACCGGATGTGCCATTTGAAGGCGATAGCACCGGCGGCCTTGATTTTGATCTGTCGGATGTCGAGTTGCCCGGTAGCGGTGAAGCAGCGGCTGAAAACGAAGGTCCGCAAATGGAAACAGCCGACCTGGACAAGACTGTAGCCATGGATTGGTCAAAGGATACCTCGATTGATTCGGATGAGTTTGATATCTCCGGTGAGAGCGGTGCTGAGGAGACGGAGTTTGAATCAGTTGATGAGGTTCCGGAACCTGCAGCGCAGACAGCCTCTGAAGAATCGACGGCACCTGTCGAAGAGACGGCGGCAGAACTGGAAGCTGAGACGAAAGCAGAACCTGCCGCCGAGCTGGATCAGGAAATCACCTTGGGTGAGGATACATTCGGTATGGAAACTGAGGCTGCATCCGAGGCAGCTGCTCCCGCAGCAGATACGCCGGCGGCAGAGGTCGAAACAACTGCCAGCCTTGATCTGGGTGAAGGTGATTTGGATGACGGATTCGATGTTTCCGAGGCTGAGGTTGAACCGGCGGACGATTTTACCAGTACGATTCGTACATCGCTGGATGAGGTGGGTGTGGAACCAGATGATTTCACAGCGACCGGCGAGCACGACCTGCAGATCAATGAGGATGCTGCTGAGAATCTGGATGAATCTATGCTGGAGAAGGTTGGCGATGAGCCTGCTGATACCGATGAGTCCAAGGCTGAAAAGAAGGCAGATGATACCATCGACGGGATTGCCCTTGATTTGGACGAGGATACCGAGGCTACGTTGAAACTCGATAGTCTGCTCAGCGAATTCAGCGATGAGGAAGATGACAAGAAGGATTGATCAGGGGTGATAAACAAGGTGGAAAGCGCTTTTACCTAATCCGGATGTCGATTATGTTATATCGGGCCCATAGTTGGGCCCGCCTCTGGTTTGCAGGCACGATGCTGGCGCTGGTTCTGATGCAGCAAACCATAGTTGAAGGCTTGGCTTTGCTGCTTTTGCTGACGGTGTTGCTGCGTATTTTTCAGGGTGATTTCACGCGCATTCGACGTCTCGCAAGGCTGCTCCGATGGTTTTTACCCCCCATTTTCTTACTGCATTTGTCTTTTACGCCGGGTGCTTTGCTGTTCCCTGCTTCTATTGTCTCAATGACACATGAGGGATTTCGCAGTGGTGTATGGATATGCATCCATTTTACCGACCTGTTTCTTGCGGCCATGCTAGTTGCATCGGCACTTAAGCAGGCTGAGTGGTTACGCATGTTTACGCTTTTGCCCGGTTTCAGGGGGCGTGGTGGCATCTATATATTGATGCTGCCGATGATGCAGCGAAGCGTTTCGCAGACGCTGGCTCAGGTGGATATTCAATGGCGACTGCGGCGTAAATGGATGGCTGTATCGATGATGCTGATTTCTGCCCTGCGCCAGGCGATTGCGGTTGCAAAGGTACAGGCGCATGTACTGTGGTTGCGCTGGCCTGATGGTGGCAGGAGTAGATTTGCGCCGGATATGCAGCTTGCCCAGAATACTATTCTAGATGTCAGAGCCATGGATGCGATGTTCATTTGTACCGGTATTATCGCTCTGGCATTGAGTTTTCAATGAGCGATCTATCCATGCAGCAACGTCTGGCCATGGTGTTGGAGTTCGATGGTCGTCCGTATCATGGCTGGCAGCAGCAGGATAATGCTATCTCTGTACAACAGGTGCTTGAGAGCGCAATACAGCGCATCGATGACCAACCTGTTCATGTGGTCGCCGCCGGACGTACCGATGCCGGGGTACATGCAAGCGCTATGCTGGTGCATGCCGATGTCAATCGTGCACGCTGGCAACGTTCCCCCAGAGCATATGTGCACGGTTGCAATAGTTATTTACCCGAGTCGGTGCGCGTGATTGGCGTGCGCGACGTAGCACAGGATTTTCATGCCCGTTTCGATTGTCGGGGGCGAGCATACCGTTACAAGATATGGGGCCGCAAAACCGCCTCGGCCCTGGAGATGTGGCGTCATTGGTGGATGCCGCGCGAGTTAAATCTTGAGAGGATGAGAGAGGCCTCCGAACATTGTCTGGGGCAGCAGGATTTTAGTGCGCTCAGGGCTGCAGGTTGTCAGGCATCTCACGCTGTGCGCTGTATCAGGGATATCCGCATTCAACAACGTGATTGCAGTGTTTATATCGATGTCCGGGCCGATGCATTTCTATATCACATGGTGCGTATTCTTGTCGGCAATCTGGTGGAGGTTGGCATTGGCAAGCGAACCCCGGAAGAATTTGGCGTCCTTTTACAGGGCCGGAATCGTAGTTTGGGCGCGGCAACGGCACCGGCACACGGTTTGTACTTCAATGATGCCCAATATGATAATTTTAAGGCGACAGATTTGATCGACTC
>CAZDJY010000149.1:0-3220 GCA_964505835.1 uncultured Zetaproteobacteria bacterium
TGGAATCAGTTCAGCACAAGCAACTGATATTTTAGCACCTCCAACCATCATACCTCTGGATCAGAACTATCAAGCATGGGATCATCCTTCTGCCACAGTAATCGGCGAGGGTGAACTCAAATTTAAAGACGAAAGCGCCAATATTCCTGTTAAAGTCAGATATGAAGGTACGATTACCTGTACAGTATCAGCATCTGCCAATACAGGCACAAACAATGAGCTAGAGATCAAACCAGAAGATGTCGGTAATGAGATCGACGCTAAATCCAAGGTGGGCTCTTTTAATATCTCAGACTGTTCGGTCAATGGAGCGGCTATTGCCGATTCGGCAGCACTGACAGGCAAGGTTAAGATTGAGATCGAAGGCTTTTATGAGAATTCCGGTGGCATACTGGTATTCGACGCATATGAGGCCGAAGGCAAGGTAGAAAATGGTACTGAGGTCAAACTAGAGCTGGAAAACGGTTCAATAACTCTCACTCCTACTCCACCTCCTGGATCAGGTGGTGGTGGCACTATTCCTCCAGTAAATGGAGGTGGCGGAGGGGTGCTGTAGGAACGACCGCGCCTCCTAATGATGGAGGACCATGTTAACTCTCACTAAGGCAAAAGGTGCTGATAATCTCAGCGCCTTTTGCTGATGGTTCTTTCAGGCTAATTCAGATTACAAATGGCAATTGGGCGAATGACCGGAGTTGCCCGTTTTTTACCAGTCGGTTTAAGTGGGCGTGATATAGCGCTGCGCCCATGCGGCGATGACATTGGCGGCGTAGGCGGCATCGGCGGGGTTGCTGAGCATGTGATCGGCGCCGGCCAGAGATATGAAGCTTTTCGGGTGATGCGCCGAGGCATAGATACGGCGGGCATGCTCGATATTGACGATCTCATCTTCGGGGCTGTGAAAGATCAGCAGGGCCTTGTTTAAATCGCGTACCTGGGCGAGCAGATCGTGGTCGGAGAGATCATCGACGAACTCGCGTTTGACGGTGAAGGGTCGCCCGGCGATATCCACAGTTGCCGCGCCATGACTTTCGATCTCCTGCATGTGAGAGGCGAACATATGCGTGATATGGCTCGGATCGCTGGGAGCGGCGAGGGTGGCGACGGCCTCAACCGAGGCGATGCGGGATGCCGCAGCAAGCACTGCGGCTCCGCCGAGGCTGTGCCCGATCAGTAATTGCGGGGATAGCTCATGCTCCGCCAGCCAGTCGGCCGCGGCTTCAAGATCGGCTACATTGGAAGAAAAGCTGGTCTCTGAGAAATCACCTTCGCTGCTCCCCAGTCCGGTAAAATCAAAGCGCAGTACGGCAAAGCCGAGCTCGGCCAGGGCGCGGCTGATGCGTGATGCGGCGGGTATATCCTTGGAGCAGGTGAAGCAGTGGGCGAACAGGGCGGCGCGGCCGCTATGCTGTTCGGGGTGATGCAGGCGGGCGGCAAGGCGATGGCCTGCGGCGCTGTGAAAGCTTACGGATTCAACCTTGCCTGACATGGCAACCCCCTGATGCGTGTGAATAGGTTGTTCCGGGCGCGGCATCCTGTCGGCACCCGGAACATGGGATTGGTCTGACGTAAGAGGCAGGGCTTACAATGTGGGGCTGGCAGAGGGAAAACGGTCTGGCGGTCAGGGCTTCGATCTGGCCCGCACCTCGGTTTTTAACTGGCCGCAGGCGGCCGAGATGTCGCGGCCGCGTGATTCGCGCACCACTGCGACAAGGCTGGCAGCCACGAGGATATCGCGGAAGGCGCTGACCTGGGCATCGTCGGGTCGGTCGAACAGGCTGCCGGGGTAGGGATTGAAGGGCAGCAAATTCACCGTGCAATTCATGCCGTACAGCAGCTCGACCAGCCGGTGCGCATCATCCAGCGTGTCGTTCACATCCTTGAGCAGTACATATTCGATCAGTATCCGCTTGTCGCCGCGCCGGGCGATATAGTCCCGTATGCATGCCATCAGGGCTGCAATCGGATACTTGCGGTTCAGTGGAATAATGCGCGAGCGTACCTCGTCCGTGGTGGCATTGAGCGACAAGGCCAGATTGCAGGGCAGATCATCAGCGATCATGCGTTGAATGCCCGGGATCAGGCCCGAGGTGGAAAGAGTGATGCGCCGGGGCGAGAAAGCCATACCCTTCGGGTCGGTGGCGATACGAACAAACCCGGCCACCTGTGCATAATTATGTAGCGGCTCGCCCATGCCCATCAGTACCAGATTGCGCACATTGCGTCCGGTGATTTGTTGTCCGGCCATGACCTCCGCGACCATTTCACCGGTTGTCAGGTTGCGGGTCAGGCCGGCGGTCGCTGTCAGGCAGAAGGTGCAGCCGACAGCGCAGCCAACCTGAGTGGAGATACACTGGGTGATGCGGCCTTTGCCGGGGATTAATACGGTTTCCACTTCCTTGCCATCGGCCATGCCGAGCAGCAATTTGCGGGTGCCGTCCGCGCTCTTCTGGCTGGCATTGCAGGCGGGGAGGAAATCGCTGGTGTGCTGGCGGATGTAATGGCGCAACTGCTCGGGCAGCTCGGTAATAGCATCGATATCGGTCTGTCCGTAACGATAGATGGCCGCGCGCAGATGCTCGGCATGTACGGGCTTTACCCCGGCCGCACGGCATAGATCAAGCATATCAGCATGGCTCATACCGACGAGGGAAGGAAGCGAAGGGGTCAACGGGCCGGGTGTTGCGGAATCCGGGCTCATGTCTGTGGCTGGGGTCGAAGCTTGCATGATAATGGGCATAAAAAAGCGCATGCACGGATGCTGCCGTGCATGCGCTTGATCGGGCTCTGCGCCTTACAGGCCGTACTTGGCCTTGTTGGCCGCGATTTCGTCGGCGGACGGTGGCTCGTGATCCTTCACCTCGGCCAGGTCAAAGGCATCGCGCTCGGTATCGCACTTCTCGTTCAGCGTGATATCCCCTTCGAAGACCTCAGGTACATCCTCTTCAGGATAGATGGCTTCCCACGGGCATTCCGGCTCGCAGACGGCGCAATCGATGCATTCCTCGGGTGAAATGAACAACATGTTCGGAGTTTCTTCAGTGGTTTCCTTGGGCTCGTAAAAGCAATCGACCGGACACACCGCAACACAGGCGGTATCGACGCAATCCTTGCAAAGCTGGGTGACAACAAATGCCATGGGTGGTACCTCACTCATCCATATTTAAAAAACTGGGTGCGCAGCCTAGCAACTGCAGGCCTGCCTTGCCACCGGCTTTAT
>CAZDJY010000150.1:0-1571 GCA_964505835.1 uncultured Zetaproteobacteria bacterium
GCTGCTGAGGAAAAGGCTGACGCCTGATCATTTTTTAGAACTTGGTGTCATCCAGGGGGCTCATGGCCTGAAGGGTGCACTGACAGTGTATTCGAATACCCGGCCTGCTGATGCAATCGCCGGGTATTCTTTTTGGTGGCTGGGCCATTCCCCCGACGCTTTGACCCGTTATACAGTCAAACGTTGCTGGCAGCATGGCCGGCGCATTCTGGCCGAGCTTGAGGGTATCAACGATTGCAACCAGGCCGAATCATGCAAAAGTATGAAGATCTGGGTGCCGCATGATGATATAGAGGTCGGCGAGGATGAGTTCCTTTGGGACGATCTGATCGGCTGTCAGGTAATCTGCGCTGACAATGAACTTCTCGGTGTGGTTACAGCTCTCGAAGAATACGGCGCTCAGGATATTCTTGTCATTAGCACCCCCGAAGATGCCAAGTCGCCCGGCGAATGGATGTTGCCGTTTATCAAGGGAGTCGTGCAGGATGTGGATATGAATGCCCGACGTATCGTGATCGAATTGCCCGAGGGGATGGATGCATGTTTCACACCCAGGTTCTGACCCTTTTTCCCGAATTCTTTCATTCGCCGATGTCTTGCTCGATTCCGGCTCGTGCTTTGGCAGCTGGACTGGTCAGCTTCGATGCCATCCAGATTCGCGATTTTGCCACGGACAAACATCACAAAGTGGACGATTCTCCCTACGGCGGCGGCCCCGGCATGGTCATGAAGCCGGAGCCGGTGGTGGCTGCGATTCGCGAGGCGCGTATCCGCCATCCTGACACGCATGTGGCCATGCTGACCCCGTCTGGCAATACATTTACCCAGGCTAAAGCATTGGAATACATCGAAAAGCCGGGCATTTCCTTGCTCTGCGGCCGCTATGAAGGCTTTGACGAACGCATTGTTGAATATGTCGATGAGGAGCTGTCGCTCGGTGATTATGTACTCTCCGGGGGTGAGCCGGCGGCTATGTCTGTGCTCGATGCGTTGATTCGTCTGTTGCCCGGCGTGCTGGGTTCCGCCGAATCAGCCGTGCTCGATTCATTTACCGAAGAGGGCATTCTCGACTGGCCGCATTATACACGGCCGGAGGAATTCGAGGGCAGGCGGGTGCCGGAAGTGTTGTTGTCGGGGAATCATCGAGCCATTGATGAATGGCGACGCCAGCAATCGGAGCTGCGCAGTCAGGCGCGCGCTCAATTGAACAGGCCAAAGCCGGAAAACGTGAGCTGAACGATCAATAGTCCGGAGTAAGTTTACTCAGTTCCTTGGCCATGATCGGATTCTGATGCGGCAGCCCAAAGATCCTCAGTATTAACAATAATGTCATAGCGTTCCCGGGCAATATTCATCATGCGTGCGGCAAATTCAGGACGATCTTTCAACACCTTGCTGAAATCGTGTTTGTCGAGCGTGTAAATGGCGCAGTATGTCAGTGCCCGTACCGTTGCCTGACGTTTCTTGGTCACCAACAGGCTGAGCTCGCCGAATACCTTACCATCGTCGAGTTCGGCTTTCACTTTGCCTTTCGGATCAATGACCTGGACTTTGCCTCGGTCGATAATAAA
>CAZDJY010000150.1:1671-3212 GCA_964505835.1 uncultured Zetaproteobacteria bacterium
TCGCCGCGCATGCAGTCGTAAAGCATCGTTTCGTATCCGGTGCCTGGCTGAGCTTCAAAGGCTTCGCCGTATTCGAAATGCATATTAACCTTTCGCATATGCATGGACGGCCCCGGGCGTTTAGCTTGAAAACGCAGCTCAATCCCTTCGTTGGGCTGGATGTGGAAGATAAGCTGATTGGCTTCCAGCTGATCCACAGCGGGAGTTCCACGAAAGGTGAATTCCGGAGCACGTCGAAATTGTACGACTATTTCTGTGGATTTGGTTCGCAGACCCTTGCCTGAGCGCAGGAATACCGGCACACCGTGCCAGCGCCAGTTGTCGATACGCAGCTTCAGTGCGGCAAAGGTTTCGGTGTTCGATTCGGGATCAACATTGGCTTCATCGCGGTAAGCCCTGGCCGGAGAGCCATCCTTGTTCTGTCCTTCGCCATATTGACCGCGCACAGTATCGCATTCTACCTCTTTATGTTTCATGATGCGCACGGCACTTAGCAATTTGAATTTCTCGTTGCGGATGGCTTCGGCTTCAAAGGATGTCGGCGGTTCCATGCAGAGATAGGCCATGACCTGGAATAGGTGGTTCTGCAGCATATCGCGTACTACGCCGGACTTGTCGTAATAGCTTCCACGCCATTCGACTCCAACCTGTTCGGTTGAGGTGATCTGGATATGATCGATATGCGTGCGGTTCCATAACGGCTCGAACATGCCATTGGCAAAACGGAAAGCGAGCAGGTTCTGCACGGTTTCTTTGCCCAGATAATGATCGATACGGTAAATCTGGTCTTCGCGCCAGAAAGAAAGGATTTCACGGTTCAGCTTTTGCGCCGAAGCCAGATTATTGCCAAAAGGTTTTTCGACGATGATGCGCCGCCAGCCTGCATGATCCTGCGTGCCACCTTCATGCAGGCCTGCTTCGTGCAGGCCGGAAGAGATCATGCTGAACACCGCCGGCGGGGTAGCCATGTAAAAGAGGATGTTGCCGTAGGTTTTAAACTGGCTGTCGAGCTGGCCAAGATTCTCTTCGAGCCGTTTGAAAGCCTCCGGATCGTCAAAACGGCCCTGTTGATAATGGATGGCGGTGCAGAATTCGGACCAGGCAGCCTCGTTTAATGTATCGCGGCGAGAATATTTGCGCACATCCATGCTTATTTTGTCGCGGAAGGATTCGCTGTTGAACTCATCCATCGCCATACCAAGGATGGCAAAGGCATCCGGCAGCAGACCATCACAATAGAGATTAAACAGCGAAGGGATAAGCAGACGTTTGGTTAGATCGCCCGAGGCGCCAAAGATGACCATCAGACATGGATCGGATGGAGTATCGTTGAGCATCGGAAGATCAAATGAGTTCTGGTTCATAATCGACTTAACCTGATTGCCGTGGTAAGAAAAAATTGCCCGGTAAGATGAATTGAACGACAGCCTGAACTGTCGAGCGTCCGCATGCTATGCCGATGCGAGTGCTATGCAATGCGTGTCAGTTCATGGGCCAGACCGCGCACACAGATATGACAGATGGCCAAGTTTTGCTAGCGT
>CAZDJY010000151.1:0-3204 GCA_964505835.1 uncultured Zetaproteobacteria bacterium
CCTGATTCTTAACTTGAACTATTTGTGACTGATTCCCACATTGGCGTAAAAGGCAATGCCATGTTTCTCGTCCTCATACAGCTCAACCCAGGCATCAAAGCCCTGAGCTGTATCAGGCAAAGCAGCTGGCGGGATAATGGCCGTGATCTTTTCGTCGGAACCGTTACCCGTTCGCAAAATCTTGCAAATGCCGCCAACACTGTATTCCGGAGCATCTCCCTGTCCTTCAATATGAAAACTCAGACTGCAATTGATACCATGGTCACCCAGACCATCCTTGCCTTCACGCAATACGTCCTGTTGCACATTCACCACATCACCACTGACAGCATCAGAAGTATGAGACAGAATTAAGATCTGTGCGCCATCCATAGCCTGAATGAAATCGCTGAATTTACCCACCACGATAGGATCAAATTCAAAATCCGGGGCATGTTTCTGAAAAGCGGCAAAATTGATATGCCGGGCTTCACTGGCCTGAGACATCGGCGGACCAGCAATGAAACAAAACAGCATCGATGCCAGCATATGATAGAATGTTATTTTTTTCATCATGTTCTCCCTTAATCCTTATCGTTTTTCAGACTTTCCTTAACAGCATCGACTTCAAAGAGCCCTGATGCTCTGCATGGCATCATTCATCATGTCAGTGATTTTGGATTGCATTGCTCTGCGCATGCGGTCGACATCTGATTTTGGCATTCCGGCTTTTTCCAGTTCATCCAGATCCTGCATGCTGGACATAGCATCACGCAGTTTCTTCAACTGCAGCCGTACCCGATCCATGCTGACTGCTTCGGCAGCCATCAGCGAAGGCACCATCGTTACGCTGTAACCGGACAGCGTCATGTTGCTTCCCAGCATAACTGCAAACATCATCATCATTGCAATTGGCAATCTTTTCAAATAAACCTCCCTGCTGCACCTATCCGATATCAAGCAACTGTGATGTAGACCACCTTGGCTGTCAAACGGGCTTTATCTGAAAAATTGAACGCAAAACGTCATCTTCTTTCGAGGGTGAAATTCTACCCCAAGTCCGGTTAGGATGGCCTGCATGAAACAATATCTCGCCCGCCGCCTGATTGGCATGCTGCCACTATTGCTCGGAATTACGCTGATATCGTTTGCCATGATGCATCTGGCGCCGGGCGAGCCGGCTGTGGTCGGCAATGAATTCAATCCCAAGGTGTCCGCTCAGGATATCGAGCGACTACGCAGCTATTACGGCCTGGACCGGCCGTTGTACGAGCAATACTGGCATTGGCTCAAGCGACTTGCCGTGCTGGACTTCGGCCAGTCGTTCTCGGCCGACGGACGCGCAGTGATGGATAAAATCGTTGAACGTCTACCTGTGACATTATGGATCAACATCCTGGCCATGCTGCTGATTCTGGTGATTGCCATCCCAATCGGCGTCGCCAGTGCCGTGCGTCAGAACTCGTGGTTCGATCGGGGTATGACGGTATTCGTATTCATCGGCTTTGCTATCCCATCCTTCTGGCTGGGACTGTTATTGATGATCGGGCTGGGCGTAAACCTGAACTGGCTGCCGGTCTCGGGGCTGCACGACTACAGCTGGCAGCAGATGGGTTTCTGGCAACAGCAACTTGATCTGCTCAAACATCTGATTCTCCCTGTGTTTGTCTCGGCCATCGGCGGACTCGCCGGCATGAGCCGCTTCATGCGCAGCGGCATGCTTGATGTGATTCGCTCCGATTACATCACGACAGCCCGGGCGATGGGGATACCCGAGTCCACGATTCGTTATCGTCTGGCGTTAAAGAACGCCATTCTCCCCATTATCACCCTGCTCGGCCTTTCCATCCCCGGCCTGATCGGTGGCTCGGTCATCGTTGAGCAATTATTCTCCTTGCCCGGCATGGGACTGTTGTTTTATGAAGCGGTCTTATCACGTGATTATCCTCTGGTCATGGGCATTACCGTGATCGGTGCGGTGCTGACTCTGATCGGCAACCTTGTTGCCGACCTGTCCTATGCCTGGGCCGATCCGCGTATTCGACATGCAGGCTGATCGGACCATGCCAGCTTCCCTGTTGCGAACCGTTGCCGGACACGGCCTGATGTTCACCGGCGGCCTGATTGTTGCCCTGGTGGTTGTTCTGGCTGTTCTGGCACCATGGATCGCGCCTTACGACCCGACATCCATTCATGTACGGGATATCCTTCTAGCGCCGTCCTGGGAACACTGGTGCGGCACCGATACGCTGGGCCGCGATGTATTCTCGCGTATGCTCTTTGGCGCGCGCGTCTCACTGGCGGTTGGCTTTGTGGCTGTGGGGATTTCGCTGATCATTGGCCTGATGCTTGGCGCCGTGGCTGGCTATGCCGGAGGCCGCACCGATGCGATGTTGATGCGTGCTACGGATATGGTGCTTTGCTTTCCGACCTTCTTCCTGATTCTGGCCGTTATCGCTTTTCTGGAGCCATCCATCTGGAATATCATGATCGTCATCGGCCTGACATCATGGATGGGTATTGCCAGACTTGTGCGAGCCGAATTTCTAAGTTTGAAGCAACGTGAGTTCGTGCTTGCAGCCCACAGTCTGGGCGTACCGCCCTTGCGCATCATGGTGCGCTATCTGTTGCCCAATGCCATGGGGCCGGTGCTGGTTTCCGCAGTACTGGGTGTTGCCGGTGCGGTGCTGGTCGAATCCGGCCTGTCGTTCCTTGGTCTCGGCGTACAACCCCCCGACCCTTCATGGGGCAATATCCTGACCGAGGGCAAGGACAATATTCAGATCGCCTGGTGGCTTTCTCTGTATCCGGGTCTTGCTATCCTGATCACCGTGCTGGGCTACAACCTGCTGGGCGAGGGACTGCGCGATATCTTCGATCCGAAGTTGCAACGATGAAAGACAGAGATGTGCAATACATGAATAAGGCCTTGCAACAGGCTGAAATAGCAGCGAAATCCAGCGAGGTTCCGGTCGGCGCAGTGCTGGTTTTAGCTGATGGGCAGGAGTTCCCGGCTCATAATGCCCCGATCACCCTGAACGATCCTTCCGCCCACGCAGAGATACAAGCCATTCGGGCTGCATGTGCCGCTACGAACAATTATCGACTCAACGATGCAACCCTGTACGTCACGCTTGAGCCGTGTGCGATGTGCGCCGGTGCTATCGTCCATGCGCGCATCGGCCGCGTGGTATACGGCGCCCGTGATCCCAAGACCGGCTGCGT
>CAZDJY010000152.1:0-3150 GCA_964505835.1 uncultured Zetaproteobacteria bacterium
GATGCTCTGAAAAAGTCAGAGCATCCGTGCAGGCCATGGATGGTCTGCCAAAATCCTACTTTTGCCTTGGCGTACTGAAAAACTACAAAAGCGTAGTTTTAACATCATCGGTCTTTGCAGTAGAAACACATGGGTACTTTTCCCCCTTGAATTAATAATGATAATGATTATCATTAGCCCCTATGGTAAAGTTAACCGCGCAACGACAAGCGATTCTCGATCAGATCAATGCCTCGAACCGGCATTGGGATGCCGATGAATTGGCGCGCGCGCTGTCCGATGCCGGGCAGGCCATCGGTATTGCCACGGTGTATCGAGGGCTGGCCTTTCTTGAGGAAGAAGGGCTGATTGATTCGATTCAGTTAGCAGATAAGAAACGTTATGAACGGGCCGATAAGGCGCATCACGATCACATGATTTGTACGAGCTGTGGTCGCATTGAAGAGTTTGCCCATGCCACCATCGAGGCACTGCAGGAAGCTGCGGCCATGGAGCGAGGCTTCGCGATCAGCGGCCATCAACTGGTCATGTTCGGCCATTGCGCCCAATGTGTTAAGGAGAGTAAGACATGATTTCATCACTGGTGATTGTATTCCGGGAAATGCTTGAGATGGCGTTGGTTGTCGGCGTACTGATGGCGGCAACGCGCGGCATGACTGGTTCCCGCCATTGGATTGGACTGGGGGTATTGGGCGGTCTGGTCGGCGCCGGCTTATTTGCGCTATTCATGGAACAGGTTGAATCATCCTTTAGCGGCGACGGCGAATTTTTATTCAATGCTGCGATCCTGTTGATCGCTTCAGTGCTTATTGCCTGGACGGTATTCTGGATGAGCCGGCACGGGCGCGAGATGAGTCACCGCATGAATCGGGTTGGCGTTGCGGTAAAGGATGGCGATTCACCCTTTACCGCCCTGGCCATTGTTTCCTTCGCTGCCGTGATGCGGGAAGGCGGCGAAGCGGTGTTCTTTTTGTTCGGTGCGGCTCAATCGATTGGTGAGGAAGGATGGGCCTTGTTGTCCGGTGGCCTTCTCGGGGCAGTCATTGCCCTGACAGTAGGGGTAGTGATCTATCTTGGCCTCGTACGTATCCCGGTTAACAAGTTATTCAGTGTCGCAGGGTGGTTACTGATGTTGTTGGCCGCCGGTATGGCTTCGCAGGCGGCAGCTAATCTGGTGCTGATCGACTGGTTACCTCCATTAATCGATCCGCTCTGGAATACCTCTGCATTCTTATCTCAGGAAAGTATGGCGGGTGAATTCCTGCATGTACTGATTGGCTATGATGAAGCGCCAAGCGCTTTGCAGATGCTGGTCTTTTCGACCTCACTGGCGATCATGATATGGCTTTATTACAAGTTGCAGGGTCAACCTGCCGGGAGTGTCAGGACAGCCTGAGATTCCGGTTTTGGAACTGGATTTCGAAATGGATAGTCTGGCCCGGATGCGCTTACTCGTTTAGCGGCGGGTAATGGCTGGCTACACGCTCCGGGTCGAGCCCGATTTCGGCCGCATACTGCTTCAGGTATCCTTTCAAATAAGCCGCTTCCGGCAGATGCTGCCGGTTTTCATCCTCGATAGCCTGAAGGTATTGTCTGGAAATCTTAGTATGATCGGCAATGGATGTCAGCTCTATGCCCTTGAATTCACGGATTTCCCTGAGTAAGGAACCCGGAAAAACCGTAGCGACAGCCATGCGATAGCGAATGCCGGCCGGTGATTGGGCCTCGCTTGCCAGATCTACAACATTATCTTGTTGCTGTTCGCCATTGCTTTGCAAAGCTGTGTTATCATCTTGTTTCGCCTCTTTAGAAATGCCGGGAGAGGCTTGGCTCGTTTGTCTAAGGCCCCTCTCGGTATCGTAGGCAAGCCGTTTTTCGGCATTGGACAAGGTGTCATAAGCCAGCTCGATATCGCTCTGAATCTGTTCCAATTCCTCGCCATCAAATAGCGAGTAGGCCGCCATCGAATCAGATTTGTAGGTCAGCTTGGCTTGACGATAGGCATTGATGATATCCATGCTTTTGGCATCGGGGGATACCTCCAGCAACTGATAGAAGTTAATTTTCGCTTTGTTATTCATGCCTGTGCTTAACCTCGTTCGTCTGAATCGAGTAGAGCCGCCGCCATATGTTCCAGATTGATGGCCGCGCGCGATTGAGGAAAGGTGTTGAGGAAGGGTTTGCGCTGACGCAGAGCGGAGATAATCTGCCGGTCGTGGTTGAGGTGCCCGAGATAGTCCAGATGTTGGCCGAAGTATTTGCCACAGGCCATGGACATGGATGAGCCGAGCTCCGTATCGCCGGGCTCCATGACCTGATTCACGATCAGATGCAGCTTTTGACGTTCCATTTCACCCTGTAGTAAACGAGCATGATCCGGATGCAGCTGCTGCATGGCTTTCATGAATGAAGCAAGGGTGCGGATCTTGCGCTTGTCGCCCTGCCGGATACTGAGCACCTGAGCCATCAACTTGCGCGTTTGTCTGGGTGCATCGCGTAGCCGGCGGGTCAGGGCGCATTTGAGAAAACGGTAAGTATTCTCAATGGAGGTCGGGTCGGGAACAACTGAGATGATGCCGCGATCAGCCTGGATAAAGAAATCGAGGGTATTGAAGGTGGTTCCAGCACCGAGATCGAGAATGACATAATCCGCATCAATCTGCTTCAGGTTTCGGATCACCTTCTGCTTCTGGAAATGCTTCAGGTTGGCGATTTCAAGGCCGTTGGCCGCGCCGCTGATCAGACCTAGCTTCGTCTCATTCATCGGTTCTATGAATTCATTGATATTCCGCCGTTTGCTGCTGATGAAATCCGACAGAGTCAGCTTCGGATTCGCCATCCCGAGGCAGGTGTGCAGATTGGCGCCACCCAGATCAAGATCCACGAGTACCACCCGTTTTCCATGTCGGGCCAGCGCCAAGCCCAGACTTGATGATATAAAGCTTTTGCCGACCCCGCCTTTGCCGCTGGCGATGGCCCACATGCGCGGAACGTCAATCGCCTGGGCCTTGATCATGGCCTGGGAGTTCAGGGGGACGACAGGCATGCGTCAGCCTTCCGGCAGTATCCGTAAGCGCTTGGTCAGTAATATTTTGGCTATGGACATCGTGACTCCCGCCTGCTTGTTCAAGCAACAGATACTAATATAGC
>CAZDJY010000153.1:0-3138 GCA_964505835.1 uncultured Zetaproteobacteria bacterium
AAGAATGCCCAGATGGCTGACATGAAGTACAGCAAGAGCATGAAGGCTCACGCTGGCGAGTGGACCTGGGATGAAGAACATCTGCGTGCATGGGTGTGCAACTCCAAGAAAGCCGTGAAGAAATTCACCGGTGATGATCATGCCAAGACCAAGATGCCTCCACAGAAAAAGTGCGGCGACAAGGGTGATGCTGTGATCGCGGCTCTGAAAGCTTTGTAAGTAGTTCATCTGAAACATTGGCTATTTGCATCTGAGGGCGACCTGCGGGTCGCCCTTTTTTTGTGCCCGATTGAGAGATTTGTCTCGGCTGACTGCTGACGGGAATCCGGATTCTTCCGAGCTGCTTTTCCAAGCTGTAAGTGGATGGATGCAATAAATCCGCAGCCCCCTACAATGCGCGCATGGCCATTATCAATCGCCGGGTGCGGCATGAATACCATATTCTGGAAACCTTCGAGGCAGGTATCATCCTGACCGGCCCTGAGGTGAAATCCATTCGTCAGGGTCAGGCCAATCTGGCCGAGGCACATTGCATCATTCGTAACGAACGCCTGCTTTTGATCGGTTGCCATATCAGCCCGTACAAGCCTGCGGCGATGAACAATCCCAGCGAGCCTGCCCGCTCACGTGAATTGCTGTTGCACAAGAAGGAAATCCAGCGCCTGCTCGGAAAACTCAAGGAGCAGGGACTGACGATCGTGCCGCTGAAGTTGTTTTTCAACGAGCGCGGTTTTGCCAAGCTGGAAATTGGTTTGGCACGTGGCAAGAAGATGCACGACAAACGCCAGGCTATCAAAGATCGTGATGTGAAGCGCGATCTGCAGCGCAAGTACAAGGCGTGAGGCAGGGTGAGGGGATGCTTTCCGGATATGTGAAATACGCGCTGCTGGCGGGGCTTTTGATGCCGGGCTTGTCAGCTTGCGAGCAAGCCAGCAATTCCGCCGATAGTGCAGCACGGGATTTGACCGGCAGTCATATGGTGCAGCAGGAAAAAATTATCAAAAACAAGCTCAATGCGATCAGCCGTCAGCAGCAACAACGCATGCGGGACATGGATCAGGATATCTCCGAGCAGTAGTGGCGGCCAGGATAGTGCGTATCGACTGCAACAGGTAGGCTTTGCCGATGTTCACCGTTCTTCTCGGCATGGCCGTTATCATCCTCGTTGGCGTGGTCTGGCGCGCAATTCTCGGGGGTAAGGCTGCTGAGGATATCCGCTCTCATCTGGCTCTGGCTGTGTACCATATCTTTTTGCCGGCGCTGGTGCTGCATGTGCTTTGGCAGGTTCCGGTGGATATGAATACGGTGCGCATTCCAGTGGTTTCAGCCTTGTCTGTGCTGCTGTCTTTGTTGGTGGCTTTTCTGATCTACGCCAATGGGCGTGTGGTGCGCGGCTTTCTCGGGGCGACAAATGCGAGGCGCGCTATCGGCGCATTGTTACTGGCCTCGGCCTTTGGAAACTTCACCTATCTTGGCCTGCCCGTGTTAACGCAGACATTTGGACCATGGAGCCAGTTCGTCGCTATCCATTTTGATTTGCTGGCCAGTACGCCGCTGCTGTTTACGGTGGGGATTATGCTGGCGCGTTATTACGGCAGCGGCAGCGCGATGCATCCATTGCTTGCATTGTTGCAGGTGCCAGCTCTGTGGGCGGCGGTTGCCGGCCTTTTCCTCAGTGCCGCCGGAATCGCCATGCCGTCCTGGGTGGATGCATCGCTGGATACGCTGGGTTCGGCTGTTGTGCCATTGATGTTGTTGTCGATCGGGATGGCCCTGCGCTGGCAGTCCGGTTGGGCGGCTCGTATTCCCGTACTGTTTCCTGTACTGGTGATTCAGTTGCTAGTTATGCCGTTGATTGCCTGGGTGTCGGCGATCGGTGTTGGCATGCCCGATCGGTTGATGGCACCGGTGGTGATTGAGGGCGCTATGCCCAGCATGGTGCTGGGTTTGGTTATCTGTGATCGATTCAAGCTTGATGCTACGTTGTATGCCGAGGCGGTGACCTTGTCCACGGCCTTATCATTGCTGACCCTGCCCTTATGGTTGCAGGCTTTCGCCTAGATCGCGCCCATGATTCTATGTTATCCCTGTGGCTTGTGCGACAGCGGGCAATGGATAGACTGCCCCCTCCATCTGGAGGATGCATGAGCGACAGCAGCGAAACCCCATCGAACTATTTTACCGGTAATCAGCCGACGACATCTCTATGGCCGGCCATTAAGGCATTGCTGGGCAGTCCCGGTGATTTCTTTGCCAACATGCCGCGGGCCATTTACCACCGCGATGCAATGTTCTTTGTCTCCATTGTGATTTTTGTGTTTAGTTTTTTATCTATACCTTTTTTTAGTATGGCTTTGCTTTTTCTGCTGCCAGTAACCTGGGGCGTGACGTTGATTTCGCTATTTCTTTGGTCCAAGTATCTGAGCTGGGCGGTACGCACCTTTACCGATAGCAAGATATCGGCCGCGAACGCCTTTCAGATGTCCGGCTATGCAGCCTTGCCCATGGCGGTCGCAGCCATCCCATATCTCGGCGCACTTAGCGGTCTGGCTAACCTGTATCTGATGTGGGTCGGATTGGTCGCTTATTGCAAGCTCAGCGGCGGGACGGCCGCAGTGATCATTCTGCTGCCTGTCGTGCTATTGGGTGGCACACTGGCCGTGTTGGGAACCCTGTTGATTCAGGCCCTGCCCCAGCTGGCGGCCTAGCCCGCGTATCTCATACCGCAGTCCAGGCAAGTAGCGCATAGCGCACTGATTTTCCGATGCTGACGAGAACGATAAACCAGGCTAGCGGGCTTTTCATGATGCCGGCAACCAGACACAGAGGATCGCCGATGACAGGCAGCCAGGCGAAAAGCAGGGATGGCTGTCCGTACTTGCTAAACCAGCGTTCGCCTCGTTCCACCATGGCCTCATCCATGCGCAACCATTTCCTGTGTATCACTTCGTTGCCGAGGCGGCCCATCGCATAGGTAATCAGGCTGCCCAGCACATTACCCGTGGTGGCAATCAGCACCAGTACAACGGGCTCGCCGCCTTCATGCAGACGATAGAGTAGTAGCGCCTCCGAGCCGCCCGGCATCAGGGTGGATGAAATCAGCGCTGAGAAAAACAGGCTCCAGTCCATGTCTGGATT
>CAZDJY010000154.1:0-3137 GCA_964505835.1 uncultured Zetaproteobacteria bacterium
AGCAGAACAGGGTGAAGCCCAGCATCAGCCGCACATGTAAGGTTTTGTTGTCGAGAGTTTTCATCATTCCAATTATGGCACATTTTCAGTTGATGGGTGAATTTTGTTGAAGATGCCAAAGACTCATGGTTTCTTCATGTCGTTACGTGCATCCTTCGCAGCGTAAGTTTTTTTGAAGGTATCTAACATGACAAGTGAAACACAGCAGCACACATTCGCGGAAATGAATCTTATACCGCCTCTAATGAAGGCCCTGGAAGGGATTGGCTATGAGAGCCCGTCCCCGATTCAGGCGCAAACCATCCCGCTGTTGCTGGAAGGGCAGGATGTGATTGGTCAGGCGCAGACCGGGACCGGGAAAACCGCAGCCTTTGCATTACCGTTGCTGTCCAATATTGATTTGAGCCAGAAATCTCCACAGGTGCTGGTTTTGGCGCCGACGCGCGAATTGGCGATCCAGGTGGCCGAGGCATTCCAAACCTACGCCCATCATATGAAGGGCTTTCACGTATTGCCGATCTATGGCGGTCAGTCCTATGACGTGCAGCTTCGCCAGCTCAAGCGCGGTGTGCATGTTGTGGTGGGTACGCCGGGCCGGGTCATGGATCACATGCGGCGTGGCACATTGAAACTGAATGGATTGAAGGCGCTGGTGCTCGATGAAGCGGATGAAATGTTGCGCATGGGCTTTATTGACGATGTGAAGTGGGTTCTCGAACAGACGCCGGATGATCGTCAGATTGCCCTGTTTTCGGCCACCATGCCGCCAGTGATCCGAAAGATTGCGCAGCAGTATTTGAATAAGCCCAAGCAGGTGACCATCAAGGTCACCCAAACCACAGCGGAAACGATTCATCAGCGTTACTGGATGGTCAGCGGCCGGCACAAGCTTGATGCCCTGACGCGTATTCTCGAGGTCGAGTCCTTCGATGGTATGCTCGTGTTTGTGCGCACCAAGACTGCGACTGAAGATCTGGCCGAGAAACTTGAAGCCCGGGGCCTGGCTGCCGCAGCGTTGAACGGCGATATCGCCCAGAACCAGCGTGAAAAGATTGTCAATCGTCTGAAAAAAGGCCATATCGATATCGTCGTAGCGACCGATGTCGCGGCGCGCGGCCTGGACGTGGAACGTATTTCGCACGTTATCAATTACGATATCCCCAACGATACCGAGTCCTATGTTCACCGCATTGGCAGAACCGGACGGGCAGGGCGCGAGGGCGATGCAATCCTGTTTGTTGCACCGCGCGAGAAACGCATGCTTTATGCCATTGAGAAGGCAACGAAGAAACGTATTGAGGAATTTCAGATGCCGACCGCTTCGGCGATCAATGATCGGCGCATTGCCGGCTTTAAACAGCGCATTACCGATGTGCTGGAGGCCGAGGACGGGCTTGATCCATTCACTGAAATTGTCGAGCAATACCGTGACGAGCATAATGTTCCGGCTGTCGAAATCGCTGCGGCGCTGGCCAGTATGTTGCAGGGCGACAAGCCATTGCTGGTGCAGGATGAACCCAAGAGGGCTCAGGCGCGAAGTGAGCGGAATCCCCGTTTCGATGCACCCGAGGACAAACGCAAGAGTAAAAGGAATGCTTCAGGGAAGGGAGACGATGGCGACAGTTTTGTTGAGCGCCCGGCGCGTTCAGCCCATGCTCCGGAGCTTGAGCGAGGCATGCGCCGCTATCGTCTCGATGTCGGGGATGAGCACGGTGTAAAGCCGGGCAATATCGTTGGAGCGATTGCCAACGAGATAGGACTGGAATCGGAGTTTATTGGTCACATCGATATTCAGGACGGTTATTCGACGGTCGATCTTCCCGAGGGTATGCCCGATCCGATCTTCAAGGCGATGCAGAAAATCAGGGTTTGTGGTCAGGCATTGAATGCAACGCTTATCGAGAGCGGAGCATCCGAGCCGAGGCGCCAACGTAATAAAACCGGTCAACGACAGGGACGCCCGGGAGACAGGCGTCCGCCCCGGGGTGGAAGAAAGAGTGCAGGGAGATCGGATCGCAAGCCAGCCGGCAGAAAGCCGCCGAGGCGCCCGAAGAAGTGACCCTTATGAAGTGCCCTGAATACGTGTTTCCATGATCAGAGCTGTACGGAGGGAGGGATGAGCCGGACGGCTGATATCATTGTTGAGGTGAGTTGTTCTTATGCTGAAGAACATTCCGATCCGGAGCAGGCACGCTTTGTGTTTATCTATGATATTTCCATCCATAATCGCGGCAAGATGTCGGCCCAGTTGTTAAGTCGCCACTGGCTCATCACCGATGCCAACGGCAAGGTCGATGAAGTACGCGGTGAAGGTGTGATCGGGGAACAGCCCGTTATTGCTCCTGGAGGCACATATCGCTACAGCAGTTTTTCGGTTTTGGAAACGGCCGTCGGCTGCATGCAGGGTTCGTACAGGATGTTGGCTGAGGATGGCAGCGAGATGGATGCGATGATTCCGGTTTTTTCCCTGGCCCAACCGGGAAGTCTGAACTGAACGATCAGCCGATCCTGTATAGTTTTCGGCGCTGCCCTTATGCCATGCGGGCGCGCATGGCTTTGCTAAATGCTGGCCTTATGTGTGAACTCAGAGAAGTTCTGTTGAAGGATAAGCCGGCAGAACTGCTGACGATCTCACCCAAGGGAACGGTGCCTGTGCTACACCTTGCAAATGGGCATGTGCTCCAGGAAAGTGTCGACATCATGCTTTGGGCCCTTCGGATCAACGATCCCGATGCATGGATGCTTCCCGAAAAGACGTCTTTCGAGGAGATGATGGGCCTGATTTCCTGCATCGATGATGAGTTTAAATATCATCTGGATCGTTATAAATACCCCGAACGCTTCGGGCTGGATGATGGGCTAGAGCATCGTGATGCTGCGGCCGCTTTTCTGCAAGCGTTGGAATCGCGATTGCTTATATCCAAATATCTATGCGGAAATCGGGCATCGCTGGCAGATGTCGCTATCTTTCCTTTCATACGTCAGTTTGCCCATGTGGATCGCAACTGGTTTGATGCCAGTCCTTTCACGCATCTCGGCAACTGGCTTCATACATGGCTGGAAAGTGAGCTGTTCGGTCAGGCTATGATAAAGGCTTCACGCTGGCAGCTTGGAGATGCCCCTTTGTATCTCAAGAA
>CAZDJY010000155.1:0-3121 GCA_964505835.1 uncultured Zetaproteobacteria bacterium
CTGTTTAATTTAACCGCTCAGCACGCCACTCTTGGCAATATCGAACTGGGCATCGGCCTGATCCTCTGCTTTGCCACTCTGGCCATGCGACGAGAAATAGCCGTAAAAGCAAGTTGCTTTATATTTTACCTTTGCATGCTGATACTTTTCTCAGCGATCGTGATTGATGGTGCTGTGGATGCGACGGGATTATACTGGTTACCCATCTTTCCTTTTATTGCCCTGACTGTCGCCGGGCTACGTCGCGGCTGCTGGATCGTAGCTACATTCATGATCGTCGCGCTTGCCGCACTCTGGTTATGGAATATCGGCTTGATCAATCTCCCCTATTCGTTTCATCAGTATATGATATTTCTCATTTCATTCTTCACCTTTAGTGTTATGGCTTTCTGTCTTGCAGCCATCAATTCATTCAACACCCACCGCCTGAATTTAGCCCACGAGCAACTTGAACTCTCGGAGCACGACCTCCGCAAGGCGCATGCCGATCTCGAAATTCAGGTCACTGAACGAACCCAGCACCTTGCCCAGGCGAAGAAACAGCTTGAACATGAGATAGAGGAAAAGGAACGGGTCAACGAGCGCTTACGCAACACTCAGGAAAAGTTCTTTCAGGCTCAAAAAATGGAGGCCATCGGCACACTGGTCGGAGGCATCGCTCACGATTTCAATAACATGCTCTCCGGCATCACGGCCAACCTGTATCTGATTAAAACGCGCATAACCGATGCAGCGACCATTGAGCGACTGGACAAAGTCGATACGCTGATCATGCATGCCGCCGATATGATTCGCCAGATGCTGACCTTCGCGCGCAAGGATCAGGTTCAGCTTAAATCCTTTGACCTGAATGCCTTTCTCAAGGAAGCATTCAAACTGGCGCAGGTGTCGATCTCCGAATCCATTCATACCAGCATCTCCTTGCCAGATAAGCCGATGCATATCCAGGGTGATGCCACCCAATTGCAGCAGGTGCTGATGAATTTAATGAATAACGCCCGCGATGCACTGGAAGACAGACAGACTCCCGAGATTCATGTATCGCTGAGAAGCTTTCAGCCGGATCACGAATTTCGTCGCCAGCATCCGGAGCAGAAAGCCCGACGCTATGCCTGCCTGTCCGTACGCGACAACGGCTACGGCATCCCCGAAGAAAAGATCAGCCAGATCTTCGAGCCCTTCTTCACCACCAAATCAGTCGGTCGCGGCACCGGCCTCGGTCTGGCCATGATTTACGGCGCCATCGAATCACATGGAGGCGTCATCGAGGTGAAAAGCCAGATCGGCCACGGTACAACGTTTCAAATTTATCTACCCCTCGTGATGCAAAGCGAGTCCGGACTGCTTGATGGTGGTCAGGATACGGTGGTCAGCGGTCAGGATGAAATGCTGTTGCTGGTGGATGATGACGAATACTCACGTCAGGCCAATGCTGATGTGCTGCAATCGCTGAACTACAGGGTTATCGAGGCGAGCAACGGACTTGAGGCTATGCGTGTGTTCGAGCAGCACGGCAAGGAGATTGACCTGATTCTGATGGATGTGGTGATGCCGGAACTGGGCGGCGTGGATGCCGCGCGGCGCATCCGCAAACAGGACAAAAACATCGGAATTATCTTTATGACCGGCTACGACAAAGACAAGACGCTGGATGGCGATATCACCGGCGAGTGGGAAAATATCATCATGAAACCACTCACCATCGAGAAGCTGAGCTCCACCGTGCATCGCTTCTTCCTCAAACAACTGAGCAATACCCACGCATGAAGTATCGAGCGTAGAGCGCAAGCATCGAAATGCGTTTTCCCGGTTGCGTGATGCCCGTCACGTCTGGCCGGGCACAAATATGCTAGCAACTAGGCGTCGGAGATTTTAGTATTTCGCCGATCAAACCAAGCCGTTGGGGGTTAACATGCAGGATTTTCTGAATGGGTTGCCGGTGATAAGCCAATCAACCTGGATTATCCTCGGCCTCGGCCTGCTGATCGCCATCATTCTGGTGCAAAGCATTCTCATTGCCCGACGCGGCAAAAAACAGCCATTGCCGACAAGCAATGGCAGCATTCCTGTTCCCGTTTCAAGCGCAGATATCCCGCCGCTGCTTACCGAGCCGGAACTGGCCTGCTTCAACAAACTCTATGATGTGGCGGGCAAAGAATTTCATGTCATGGCCAAGGTGGCCTTGTCTGATCTGGCCATTGTTAAACGCGGTGTGGACCATGCGTTGCTGGAGAAAGTCGCGCGTACACATCATCATATCGATTTCGTTCTGTGCACCCGAGAAAATATGGCGGTCGTATGTGCCATTGAATTGCAGGATCTGGGCAACCGCGATATCGGTCCGAGCGAAATTTTGCAACAGGTCGGCATCCCGGTGTTCAAACTGCCGCGCCGAACAAACTATTCGATGCCGGAAATTCGCGACATCCTGACCCCGTTCCTGAAAGAGGCTCCGCCGTCCCCCGAACAAATGGTAGCCACCATTTCGATGGAGGCTTTCCGCAGCTGCAAGAAGTGCCAGACACGCATGGTTTTGAAGCGCGCCAAGTCCGGGAAATACAAGGGCACATTATTCTGGGTGTGTGGCAAGTATCCCGAATGTCGCACCATCGAGCTATTCACCCGCTAAGGCTACGCACTGCCCTTCTTTCGATACCTTAGTCGATAACTTGGTCGATACTTGGGCTCGTCACTTCAGGGTTTTGAGGTATTCGATCATATTCGCCCGGACATCCGGATCCTTCATCGCCGGAATGGCCGGCATGGTCATATCGAAATCATTCGATTCGCGCAGAGCTTTCGCATGCTCATCGCTCTTCACCATGGCTGCCGGGTCTTTGAGCCAGTTATCCAGCCATGCCTCGTCCACCCGCTCCAGAATTCCTTTCAGCCCGGGGCCGTATTTATCGTCGTAATCGCTCTTGTGGCAATATTTGCAACCATATCGAACATGGCCTTACCGGCCTGTGCATCAGACGCTGTGGCAACTGCGGGCAAGGCCAGCGCCGCGACTCCACTCACCGGGATGATTGCTTTTCTGATATCCATATCCCCCTCTCCTGAGATCCAGCGATGCATGCGCTTCTAAGGATACTCCGAACAAGTCAGAGCATCCGTGCAG